>JBDUXZ010000020.1:300000-491657 GCA_039944855.1 Rhodothermales bacterium
CTTCGGTGAAGCGGATCTCGAAGTCGTCGTCGTCGACCACCTCCACGTCGCGAAGGAGGTCGGCGAGGTCGTTGTCGGGGGTCGTGAGGACGTAATCGGAGGTGCTGTTCGGATCGCGCCAGACGGTGTTGCCGGGGGCGCGCTCGTCGGCGCAGCCGGGGTCGTCGGGCGCGTCGGCGCAGACGTCCGTGACGGCGGGGTGCGCGGTCTCGACGATCCGCTGGCCTGCCTCGCCGAAGTACTCCGGGGCGAACTGGTAGATCGTGTACGAGCGGGCCTCGGAGGGGAAGCTCTGCTCCAGCCCGGCGACAGCCTGCACGCGCCAGTAGTACGTCACGACTTCGTTCGGGGTGGGCGTCGTGGCTCCGGCTTGACCGCTGCCGTTGCCGTACCACGTCGTCCGGTCGGAGAAGTCGGGCTCGGTGGCGAAGTCGACGCGGTAATACTCTGCGCCCGGCACCTCCGTCCACTGCAGGTTCGCGTTGCCGACGATGAACGCGCCGTCCTCGGGCGCGAGCAGTTCCGGCGTGGCGAGTGTGCCGGGCGGGGCGGGTTCGAGCGGGCTCGGCGCGAAGAGGTCGCCTGCGTCGTAGCGCGCCTGCACGGCGTCGGAGATCGCTTGCAGCTCCGCGACGGAGTCGAGGTTGTCCTCGCCCTGCGCGAAGAGGAGCGCGAAGTCGAACGTGCGGGATTCGCCCGGCGCGAGCGTGAAGGCAGGCGAGGCGATCGTGTGGCGGCGGTCGCCTGGCGGATTGCTGTTCCCCTCGCTATTGATGTTCAGCTCGCTCCAAAAAGCTTCGGTGACAGGGTCGCCGGGGTAAGCCCATGTGAGGACAGGGCCGCCGCCGCCGTAACCATCGCCTCCCTCCGTCAGCGGCACTCCGTCCCGCCAGCGCGCATTCATTGAGAAGTAGATCTCTTCGCCGTTGTTCGGGTCCGAATTGGGAGTGCCGGGTGCGCTTATAAAGAACATCGACACCTCGCCTCCCGAAAGAAAGTCATAGCCGAACGCAGGTGGAGAATCCCCGTAGCCGCCGCTGAGCCCTCCATTGTCGTCGTTATCAGCGTTGTAGACGAACGCCATGCTCCGCGTCGAGTCACTCCCGACGTAGTCGTCGGCGGGGTCGCCGAGGTCGGAGTCCATGAAGAGCCCGAACCGCGCGGCTTCGAATGGCTGGCTGTTCCGGTTCACGACCTCGTAGCGGTAGAACGTGTGCTGGTCGAGCCCGGCCTCCAGCGACGTGAACGCCGTCACGCGGACTTCCAGCCCGATCGGCTCCGTCAGCGAGTTGCGGTGCTCGTTCCCCACGTCGTTCATCACCCAGAACGCCGTCTGATGTCCGTAGACCTCGGGCCGGTCGCCGCCCGCGAGGTTGTAGTTCCCCTCGACGCCGTCGCCGTCGATGACGGGCGCGCCGAGGTCGACGGGCCAGTTCAACAGATCGCCCGTCGCCTCGCCCGTCGCGTCGTACAGCGCGAGGTCGAAGGGGTCGACGAGCCAGAAGCGGTCGAAGGTGGAGCAGTCGTCGGGATTCGGGAGCGAGCCGTCCTCGTCGAGGGGGCCGGGCCAGAACTCGAAATCGTTGTACGTGGCCGCTGCCACGCGCACGTCGCCGCCGATGAGACCGCCGATCCAGATCCCGGCGGCGAAGACGGGCGATGTGCCTTCGTTTTTCGGGACGAGGTAGCCGTCACCGCTGACGGTGGTATTCCCGAAGAAGAGGCTGCCGGTGTTGAAAAGGCGGGCCAGGACGTCCGAGATCGCGAGGTCGAGTTCGGCCGAGCCGGTCTCGCAGGTGCCGGGCGTTTGCGCGAGGCCGGGCGCGGCGCAGAGGCCGCAGAGGACGAGGACGAGCGTAGCGAGGCGCATGACGAAGAGCGGTGAATGAGCAGGACCCTCAACGTAAAACCCCGCCCATTAGGAAGTAGTCCAATCTTCCGTGCCCAATCCGTCCGCTCTGCCCGTGACCCGTCGCCGCGCCGGAGCGTTCAGCGCGGCGACGGGCGAGCCGGGAGCCTCGGTCAAAATCGCCAGGTGACGGAGAGTCGAGCGGTGCGGGGGATGACCGGGTGGAAGTGCACGTCCTCGACACCGTCGGCCGATTCGCCCGGCAGCCGCGATGCGTAGAAGTAGCTGACGTCGGCATCGGCGGCGTCGGTGAGGTTGAGCACGTCGAGGGCTACGGCGACGCGGCGGAATCGGTAGGCGGCTTTCACGTTCAGCAGCGTCGTCGCCTCGGCTTCGATCCGTCCGTCGGCCGTGAGCGGGCGCGGGCCGAAGTGCCGAAGCTGCACGCTCCCGAGCCACCCCGTCGCCCGGCCGACGTAGACGCCGCCGCTGACGATGCGCCCGATCGAGTTCTCGATCTCCGTGCCTTCCCCGTCGTCTTCGGTGAAGCGGGACTCGGTGAGCGCCACGTCGAGCGTGAGGTCCAGCCAGTCCGTCACGTCGTAATGGTTGGTCCACTCGGCGCCGTAGTGCTCGCTCGCGCCGCTCGGCTCAGTGCCGCCGGCGTCGCCGACGAAGACGAGTTCGGACTCCAGTCCGATGGTCCAGAGCGCGAGCGTGGACTGGAGTCCCGAGATCGCCGCCGTCCGCACGCCGACTTCGGCGCCCCGCGTCCGCACGAGCGGATCGACCCGGTCCACCGCGTCCCCCGTCGCCGGATCGACGCGGATCGTCGTGCCGCGCGCGTCGTTGCTGTGGTAGCCGAGGCCGAGGTTGACATAGACCTCGGTGTCGCGCCACGGACCGAGGGCGAGGCTGGCCTTTGGGCTGGCGATAAACGCCGTCTCCACCCCGGAGTTGACCTCGCGGTCGCTCGCCACGTCGAACCGGAACACGTCGCCGCGCACGCCGAGCGTCGTGCGCAGCCAGCCGCTCCACCGGGTCTCGTTTTCGAGGTACGCGCCCACGCTCGTCTCGGCGACTTCGTCGTCGCGCACCGTGCCGATGCGCGCGCGGCTGCGGGTGTTGAACAGCCCGACGCCGAAGATCTGGTCGTGCCGCAGCGCCGCGCCGACGGTGTTCGTGTTTTGCTGGCCGAACCACCGTGAGAACCACGCGTGCGAGACGTTCGCCCCGGCGTAGAGCCGGCGGTCGGCCTGCTCGAACTGGTCGCCGTCGGTGGGGTTGTCGAGGAAGTAGGTGAAGTTGGAGAACAGGTTGAGGTGGTAGTACGCGGCGTAGGCATTCGCCCGCGTCCGCCCGCTCCCCGGCGTCGTCTGCTGCCACGCGCCGACGAGCGTGTAGCGGCCCGTCGTCCCGCCGTTGCTCGGGTCGAGCGTGCCGAGGCGCGAGACTTGGCCGCGTTCGACGGCGCGGCGGGCGATCTGATCGGTGGCGTCCCACACGTGGTGGTAGCCCATCGCCGCGAGGGAATAGCCGTCGGACGCCGTGCCGGCGGAGTACTTCACGACGCCGCTGACGAGGCCGCTGTTCTCCGGGTTGATCCACGGCCCGTCGTAGTAGCGGCCCCGCACGGCGAAGAGCAGATCACCGCCGCCGAGCGGAGACGAGTCGGCGATCAGGCCGCCGTAGTAATCGTCGATCCCGCTCTCGGCCTTCGCGATGCCCACGTCGAGCCGTCGCGCGAGCCGGATCTGCGCGCGTCCGGCCGTAGCGAAGTCGCCTGCCGCTACGTCCTGCGGCCCCTTCGCGAAGGCGACCTCCTCGATCAGCTCGGGAATCAGCCAGTTCAAGTCGAGGTAGCCCTGTCCGTGGGCGTGCGTCGGGAGGTTGATCGGCACGCCCTCGACGGAGGCGGCGAAGTCGGTGCCGTGGTCGAGGTTGAAGCCGCGGAGGAAGAACTGGTTGGCCTTGCCCGATCCGCTGTGCTGCGTCACGATCATCCCCGGCACGGTCTCCAGCACTTCGCCGACACGGAGCAGGGGCCGCGCCGCGAGTTGCGCCTGCCCGACGCGCCCTTCCGACGCCGCCCCGGCGGTGCCAACGAGGTTCGCCGCCCGGCCTTCGACGACGACCTCGCGGAGACTCGTGCTGCGCGGGGTCAGGGCCAGGCTCGCGCGCGTGGCTTCACCGGGCCGTACCGCGACGGACTGCGCAACGGTCTCGTACCCGATGAAGCTGGCCTGGAGCACGTACGTGCCCGGAGCGACGCCGAGGAGTTCGAACCGCCCGTCCGGTCCGGTGACGGTGCCGCGCTCCGTCGGCAGCAGCGCGACGTTGACGCCTGGAAGCGGCGATCCATCGTCGGCGTCGCGGACGGTGCCTTCCACCGCGCCGGTGGGTTGGGCGTGAGTGAGAGGGGCGATGCCGACGAACAGCATCCAAAGGAAAAGTGGAGGTAGGGTCTTCATGGGGATTCTCTTCTCGCGTAGTCAGAGGGGGCAGGCCGCTCGCGGAGCGCGCCGCGTGGACGCACCGATTCCGCATCACGGACCGATCTGGGCGTGCGGTGCCGACATGCACCGCGCGACCACGGCCTCGGCGTGCCCGGACGGAGGGGTCCGAGGGCAGCCGAAACCGGGCTGAGGTCAGGCACGCCGCGTCCGCGGCCGAGACGGCGTCTCGTGATTCGGCGTGCGGCGGGGTGGTGTCAGCTCAGTGCGCGAGGAGGCAGCACTTCGACGGGAGGTGCCGTGGAGAAAAGGGCCGCCGTGGGACGGACGTCGTCCCGGTCCCGGACTGGAAGTGGGGGAAGTGCCGCGCCCGAGAACAGGCAGTGTTTGTCGAGCGAGACCGTCAGCACGGCCGGAGCGTCCGGGTCGGCGTCGCGGTCGCGCTCGTGGGTGTGTGTGCGGCCGTCGTGCTCGTGCGGTGCGTCACCGTGCGCATGGTTGCCGTGCGCGTGTCCGGAGCCGGGGTGTGCATGCGGAGACGCCGCGTACGCGGCAACCGACTCGGCCTCGTGGCGCTCGGTCACGAGGTGCACGAGCAGGCTCCACCCATGCCCGGCGGACGAGCCCGCGAGCACGAGCGCGTACCCGACGAGTACGAGCACGGCGAGTGCGCGCTGCACGGACAGGCGCGTGAGACGAAAGGAATACGTGCATCGTCGAGGCATCGTAGGAGGCGCAAAGACACGCTACGTCGGTTCGCTACTCTCCGATCGCGGCTTGCTGAACCGTCCCAGCCGCGCCGTCGAGCGATGCCAGCACGGTTTGCGCTTCCGCTGCTGCCGTCGGGCTCTCGACGCGGAGGTGGTTGGCGAGGGAGAGTTGGAGGTGGCGTGCGGCCTCTGCCCGGTCGCCGGCGGCTTCGTAGATCCGCGCCGCGCGGTAGTGCACCATCGCGTCGCCCGTGTCGAGCCGCATCGCCCGCTCGATGTACGGAATCGCCTCGCGCGAGCGCCCGTTGTGGTGGAGCGCCCACGCATACGTCTCGTTCGCGTGGAGGTGGCCGGGCCGCCGCGCCTGCTGCTGTCGCGCCATTTCGAGCGCCTGCTCGACCTCGATGCCGTTGTCGAGCATGAAGTCGGCCTCTTCCATATCCACGATCTCTCCGAAGGCGCGGACGGCGGCGAAGTCTTTGCGGACGCCGTCGAGCGCCTTGTTCGCGGCCCGCTCGTCGCCGGCGGCGGCGAGGGCCTCGGCGAGCCCTTCGAGGTACTCGGCGCGCGGGGCCATGCCGTGCGCGGTGCGGTACTGCTCGGCGGCCCGCTCGTAATCGCCCGTGGCGAGGGCGGCGTGGCCGAGCCCGGCGACGGCGTAGGCGTAGTCCGGCCGTTCCGCGAGAATGCCCTTGAAGATGAACGCGGCGGTGTCGGGCTTGGCGTCGGCGAGGTAGAGCGTGCCGAGGGTGTAGAGCGCCCACGCGCGGTCGGCGTGTCCGCTCGCGCCGGCGTCGGCAGCGAGGCGCATCGCGGCGATCGCGCCGTCGGTGTCGCCGTGGAGCTCGCGGAGGTACGAAGCGCGGGAGTATGACGCGAGGCTAGGCTTGATGGCGAGCATCGCGTCAGACGCGGCGATCGCGGCGTCGTACTCCCCGAGTTCGACGAGGGCGTCGGCGAGGATGCCGTGGGCGTACGCATTCTGCGGATGCTGCGCGATCAGCCGCTCGGCGAGGTCGCGTCCGTCCTCGAACCGGTGGAGCTTGTTGAAGAGCGTGCCCTGCAACAGGAGGGCGTGGTAGTTATTGGGTTCCTGCCGGAGCGCGGCGGCGAGGGCCTCGCGGGCGGCGGGGATGTACTCGGCCTCGCGGCCCGTCGCGTTCGCCTGCTGGAGCAGGGCCTGCGCGAGCGCGACCCGACTCTGGACGTCGCGGGGCTCGCGGCGGAGCTTCTCGCGGTAGTAGGCGATGGACGCCTCGGCGTTGATGAACTCGGACGAGGGGAGGACCTCGCGCGGGCCTTCGGGGAGATCGGCAACGGGGGCCTGCTGGGCGTCCCAGAGCGAGTAGCCGGCGAAAGCCGCTGCCGCGACGAGCGCGACGAGGAGGAGGGAGCGGAGAGGGGATTTCATCACAGAAGGGGTGCGTGCAGAAGAGTGGGTGCGTCAGGTCACAACAACGAGCGAGCCGCCGCCCCTTCGATCCGGGGGAATCAGGGGCGGCGGCTCGTCGGTCCCCGTAGCCACAGCGTGCGCTACAGGAGAGGGAGGCTACCGGATGACGGTGGCCTTTTTCGTCGAGACGGGGCGGCCGTCCACGGCGAGGCGGTAGAAGTACGTCCCGCTCGCGAAGCGGCTCGCGTCCCACTCCACCTCGTAGGTGCCCTGCGGACGCGCGTCATCGACGAGCGTGTCCACGAGCCGGCCGCGGATGTCGTAGACGGCGAGCTGCACCGTGCCGGGCGAGGAGACGTGGTACTCCACGGTCGTCCGCGCGCCGAACGGGTTCGGGTAGTTCTGGTCGAGGATGAACCCCTGCGGCACGCCGACGCCGATGCCAGGCTCGGCGTTGACCGGGAACGGCGGCGCGTCGGCCGTCACGTCGCGGACGTAGTCGAAGCCGCGCTGCGGATTCGCGAGGTACGGGAAGTCGTCGCGGAGCGCGATGTCGTTCTTCGTCGGCCCGGCCACGAACGTCAGCTCGCTCACGAGCTGCGGCGAGGCGAGGTCGGAGTAGTCCCCGGCCGTCGCGTCGTCTTCCGGCAGCCCGACGGCGGCGAGCACGAGCCCGGCCACGGCCTGCAGTTCGATCGTCGTCACGTCATCCTCGAGGCGGCGGCCGTTCGGGAAGCCGTCCATGTGCGGGATGAACTCGAGCATCTCGCTCTCGTTGAACGGCGCGGCGGTGAGGCCGAGCGCGGCGGCGCGGATGAGGCCCTGGAAGGCGTACGTGCCGAACTCCTCCGTGCCGCGGTCGGTCGTCGGCGTGGCCATGTTGAGGCGGAGCATGTCGCCGCCCCAGAGCCCGCCGTCGGGCGTCTGCGTGATCGGGAGGAAGTTGTGGATGAATGGCTTGCCCGTCGAGAGCGGCCCGCCGTCTTTGCCCGTCGCGAGCTGGTACGGGACGGCGTTCGGGACGCCGAAGTAGAAGATGGGGAAGATGTCCACGAGGCGCGGCTTGCCGGGGGCGGCGAGCGCCGTCGGGCTGCCGTCGAACGTCGGCCGCGTCGGCACGGCGAAGGCCGTCCCGCTGAGGTCCACGCCCGCTGCGGCGACTTCCCACACGCCGTCGGCGCCGTTCGTGAAGTCGAGCCCGTTGTCGCCGTCGCCGTCGAGGTCACCGACCGCGGGGTACGAGTTCGTCTGGATCTCGAGGGCGTTGCTGAGGCCGGGCACGGCCGGGCCGAACTGCCCGTTGCCCATGTAGAGCCCGAGCTCGGGGTTCGCGAAGTACGTCACGAAATCCTGCTCGTCGGCGTCGTACGGGGAGATCGAGTTCCATCGGTCCTTCTCGCCGATCGGGACGATGACCTCGTTCGTCAGCGGCATCCCGAGGCGGGAGACCTGCACCCACGGCCCGGAGTACGTCGGCGCCGAGCCGTCAGACTGGAGCGTCCGAATCTGCGGGCGGCTGGCCGAGGCCCACACGCCGATCACGAAGTTCGGGTCGAGGATGTTCTCGGCCTGATCCACGCCGAGCCCGTCTTTCTGGAGGCTGGAGATCGGGAGGCGCAGGACGATGGCGTGCGTGTTGAAGCCGGCCACCTCGTCGCGGGCGTTGTTCGGGTTCGACGGGTCGTCGCCGAAGTCGCTGCGGAAGTTGCCCACGTCGAAGACGCCGCCGAGGTCGACGAAGAACGGGTCGTCGCGCGGACCGACGAAGACGCTGCCGCCATCGGCGGCGGTGACAGCCTGCTGCGTGAGGGCCTCGTACGACGTCCCGAGCCCGACCGTCCCGTCCTCGATCGACCGGGGGCCGATGTTGACCGGGGGCACGTAGCCGTCGGTGACGACGGTCTGGAAGGAGATCCCGCCGTCCGTGCTCTTTTCCATCGTGTACGTCGCCTTCAGGTTCTCCGCGCCGAGGCGGATCTTGAAGAACGTGGACGGGTCCTCGTTCTCGAGCTCGAACGTGAAGCGGTACGTGATGTCGTCAGTGGCGCTGCCGAGCGGACCGGCGGACGTCTGGTTCTTGACGTGGATCTCGTAGCGGACGTTCTCGCCGAAGTTGTGGTAGTTCGGCCCGCCGGACGGCAGTTCGAGCGGGATGTAGTTGGCGACGATGACGACGCTGTTGGCGTCGTTGGGGTCGCGGAAGGCGTAAACGTCGGTGTTGTCCGCGAGCGGGTCGCTGGAGATCAGCGGGGCTTCGCGGTGGCTGGAGGCGTCGGTGAAGCTCGGCGCGGCGAGGCCGACGGCGAGGAGCCCGACGATGGCGGCCACGAGGGCGAGCGCAGACCGTCGAGCGGAGGTAGCGGTAGACATGGGGAGTGGGGCAAGTGAGAGGTGCGGGAGCGTTCAGAGGGAGACTCGTTCGCGCTATGTCCCAAGAAACCAGGCGCTCGGCGGCCCCACAAGACCAACCGTTGTTCAACCTCTGCTCACCCCGCGCCCGCACTGCTCAGCGACTGCTCACGCAGGCAGCCTCGTCCCCACGACCTCCGTGGCCGGTCACCGTAGTCCCTAAAAACGCCTCCGCCGCGACCGGAGACTCCGGCGCGGCGGGACGTGCAAGCAGTGAGGAAGGATTTTCGTGTCGCTCGGTGTCGAGCGTGTCCCGAAGGACGGTCTCAATATACCGCGGCGGGGCGGTCGGTTCCCGATCAGTACCGCATCGTGACGGACTTCCGCTTCAACCGTCCGCTTCCGGTGGGTAGAGGCGGGTGCGATCAGAATGCCGGCCGCTCGCATGGTACGGGTGCTCCCAGAATATCTTTACTTCGTCGAGCACTCCCAGATTCTCCAGCAAGCTTGCGATTTCGTTGCGAGCGAAGTCAAGGTCTCGTAGTCGACACGTCAGCGATGGAGAGCTGAGATTTCCGAAGCTGATGCTTCCCATCTGTCCGGCTTCCTGCGTTTGGATGAGTTCCTCGATTGCAGCAGAGATCCCTAAATACTCCTGTCGAGCGCGCGAACGGGCTGCGTGAAACTCGATCCACACCTCGTACAGTCCCGACACGACGATGATGTAGACGCCCGTCTCTAAAAGGATCTCTGTGGCACGCTCGGCGGCAAACTCTGCGAAAGCTTCCTCTCGCTCGTCGTCACCAGGCAGGATGACGCTCACGACGGTCAGGTTGTCCGTTTCAGGGCTTGGCCCGATCCCCACCAATTCCACGTCCGGGTACCGTTCGCACACCTCGTTGAACAGCTCCTCCGCAGCTTGGTATCGCTCGTCAACGATCATTTCTCAACTCCTCGTGGATAGCGGTTACAAACGCTTCAGCTTTCCGTACACCTCGGGCTGCTTGCTTGGCAGTGACGCTCTCTGCTCTGTAGTCCGCCTTGTGTCTCAACGTCATCAAATCGAGCAGCGCGCCTTGCTTGCCGGGATATACTTTGCGTCGGTTAACAAGTTCTTCGGCGAAAGCAGCCTGAACTCGGTCGTGCTTGTCCTCACCGCGACCGATGCCCAATAACGCCGCACGCGCCGCCAAGTATGCAGCGTAGTAAGCGCGACTGACCGCGGCATCGTACAGCTCCTGTTTTAATAGAAGCTGTGCTGCCCGGAAGTTTTGGAGCGCTTTTGCGAGAAGCAGAGGTTGGTCGGAAGACACGAGCGGGATCGTCTAATACCGCATCGTGACGGACTTTCGCTTGAGCGCGCTCAGCCAGCGCGTGATGTCGATCCCCTTCGGGCAGGCCTGGACGCAGTTGAAGATGGTGTAGCACTTCCACAGCCCATCCTTCGAGTCCACGATCTCCAGCCGCTCCTCGGTCCCCTGGTCGCGGGAGTCGAAGGTGTAGCGGTAGGCCTTGAGCATGGCAGCGGGGCCGAGGTAGTCGGGATCGGCCCAGGTGCTCGGGCACGAGTGCGTGCAGGCGCCGCACATGATGCACTTCGTGGCCTCCTCGATGACGGCGTGCTGCGCGGGGCTCTGCTGGCGCTCCTTCTCCGGCGGCGGCGTGTGGTTGACGAGCCACGGCATCACCGCGCGGTACTTGTCGAAGAACCGCGTCTGGTCGACGACGAGGTCTTTGATGACGGGCGCGGCGGGGAGCGGCGCGAACGAGATCGTCCCGCCCTTCGCGCCGACGAGGTCCTGCACGAGGATGGAGCAGGCGAGCTTGTTCTCGCCGTTGATCTGCATGGCGTCGGAGCCGCAGATGCCGTGGGCGCAGCTCTTGCGGAACGTCAGCGTTCCGTCCACGCTCCACTTGATGTGGTTGAGGAGGTCGAGCGCCCGGTCCATCGGGTCGGCCTCGAGCTTGTACTCCTCCCAGTGCGGCTCCGTGTCCAACTCCGGGTTGTAGCGCTGAATCTTGACGGTGAGGTCCATGTACGAGGTGGGGCTGTGTGGACGTATGGAGGTGTGGAAGCAGAGGCGCGCGACCGCACGTCCCTACTCCCACACGTCCACACTTAATACTTGCGGACTTTCGGCTCGAAGCGGGTGATGACGACGCTCTTGTAGTCGAAGCGGTAGTCGCCGTTGTCGGCCCAGTAGAGCGTGTGTTTCAGCCAGTCATCGTCGAGGCGGTCGGTGTAGTCCTCGCGGAGGTGGGCGCCGCGGCTCTCGGTCCGGTGGTGCGCGCTCGCCGCGATCGACTCGGCGTAGTCCACCATGAACCCGATCTCGACGGCGTCCATGAGGTCCGTGTTGAACTTCACCCCCTTGTCGCCGACGACGACGTTCGCGGCGCGCTTCCGAAGCTCCTTCAGGTCAGCGAGGGCCGTCGAGAGCGTCTCGTCGTTGCGGAAGACGGAGACGTTCGTCATCATCGTCTCCTGCAGGTCGGTGCGGACGGTGACGGCCTTCTCGCCCGTCGTCCGCGCGAGGAGGTCGTCGAGCATCTTCCGCGTCGTGGCCTCGGGGTTCTCGGGGAGCGGGCGCTTCTTCTTCCCGTCGCGCCCGATCTCCTCCGCCATCGCGATCCCGGCGCGGCGGCCGAACACGACGAGGTCGAGGAGGGAGTTCGTCCCGAGCCGGTTGGCGCCGTGGACGCTGACGCACGCGCACTCGCCGACGGCGTAGAAGCCGGGGACGGCGTCGTTCTCGCGGTCCGGCCCGGCGACGACCTGGCCGTCGGCGTTCGTCGGGATCCCGCCCATCGCGTAGTGGCACGTCGGCGCGACCGGGATCGGCGTCTTGATCGGGTCGACGCCGAGGTAGACGCGGCTGAACTCGGTGATCTCAGGCAGCTTGTGTTCGAGCACGTCGCGGCCGACGTGGGTCATGTCGAGCACGACGTGGTCTTTGCCGTTGATGCCACGGCCCTCGCGGATCTCTTTATAGATGCACTGCGAGACCATGTCGCGCGGGGCGAGGTCCTTCACGGTCGGCGCGTAGCGCTCCATGAAGCGCTCGCCCTTGGAGTTGCGGAGGATGCCGCCCTCGCCGCGTGCGCCCTCGGTGATGAGGATGCCGAGCCGGTAGAGCCCCGTCGGGTGGAACTGCACGAACTCCATGTCCTCGAGCGGGAAGCCCCGGCGAAGCGCGATCGCGAAGCCGTCGCCGGTGCCGGCGTGCGCGTTCGAGGTCGTCTTGAAAGCCCGGCCGTAGCCGCCCGTAGCGAAGCAGACGATCTTCGCGTGGAAGGTGTGGACCTCGCCTGTGAGGATCTCATACGCCACGATCCCGACGACGGCCCCGTCCTCGTCCTTGATGAGGTCGAGCATCTGGAACTCGTCGTAGAACTTGACCTCCTTCTCGGTGCAGCGGTCGTAGAGCGTGTGGAGGATCGTGTGGCCGGTGCGGTCGGCGGCGTGGCAGGCGCGGCGGACGGGGGCCTCGCCGAAGTTGCGCGTGTGCCCGCCGAAGCGGCGCTGCGAGATCTTGCCCTCCGCCGTGCGCGAGAACGGGACGCCATAGTGCTCGAGCTCGATGATCGTCCGGGGCGCGTCCTGGCACATCTGCTCGATGGCGTCCTGGTCGCCGAGGTAGTCCGAGCCCTTCGTCGTGTCGAAGGCGTGCCACAGCCACGAGTCCTCCTCCTCGTTGCCGAGGGCCGCGCCGATGCCGCCCTGCGCCGCGCCGGTGTGGCTACGGAGCGGGTGGAGCTTCGAGACCACGGCCACGTCGGCCCCACCTTCGCGGGCGTAGAGCGCCGCCATCAGGCCCGCGCCCCCCGCACCGACGATCACGATGTCATGGGTAAAAGTCATGGCGTTGTCCGTTCAATCAGAGGTTCAGTCCCGCGACCGTCACCGAGTACGTCCCGATGACGAAGAGCACGAGCGCGACGCCCCACGAGAGCGTGATCGCCGCGGCACGGACCATGTCGTTACGGATGTAGTCCGTGAGGATGTTGTTGAGCCCGTAGAAGCCGTGGTGGAGGGCGAAGAGGAGGAAGAGGATGTTGAAGCCCTTCCAGAGCACGGCGTAGACGGGGTCCGCGAGGCGGAGCATGAGGATGTCGTAGGGCGTCGCGCCGCTGGCCTCGGCCGGCGGGTGCGTGGGGCCGGGGATGTCCTCGCCGTCGGGCTGCTGCGTCGGGATCACTCGGTTCTGGTCCGGGACGAGCTGGCGCGCCGCCTGCTTCCGGGCGCGGACGGCCGCGTTCGCCTCGTCAGAGTAGCGCGGGAGCACGCCCTCCTCGGCCTGCTCGGCCGAGACCACGTCGTGCGAGATGCTCGCCGTCGTGCGGTCGTAGTGCTGCACCCAGAAGTGGGTGATGAGGAGGAAGACGAGGAACGTGCCGGTGATCCGGTGGAGGAACCACTGGAAGGCGCTGGACCGGGCCGACTTTCCGTATTTGCTGGGCATAGTGGGTTGGATGTTGTGGGCTCGGGGTTGGGGGTAGTCACTCACAACCTCCCACCCCAAACCTCAAACCGACGCTACGAACCGAAGTACGAGACGAGGGCCGCGATGCTGGGGTAGCCGCCGACGATGAACAGGAGGGCGGCCACGCCGCCGAGCGTCCAGAACAGCTTCTGCTGGTTCGGGCTCCACCCGAGGAAGTCGATCAGCACGATGCGCAGGCCGTTGAGCGCGTGGTACACCACGGCCCCGAGGAGCAGGAACTCGCCGACCTTGAAGATGGGCGCGTGGTACTCCGTGATGAGGGCGTTGTACGCCGCCGGGTTCGTGATCGCCTTCAGCCCCCACACGTGGATCGCGAGGTAGCCGACGAGGGCGAGGCCGGTGAGGCGGTGGAGGATCCACGCGAACATCCCCGTGCGGATCTTGTAGCGGGTGAACGCCTTGGGCCGGTACTCTTGGACGGTGGAGGTGGGCATGGCGGGTAGCAGATTGGACGGAGCAACGCGGCGAGCAGGGACCACAGCCTGCTTTCACTTATTCCTGAAAGTAGGCTCAAACGTTCCTGCCGGGGTCGAAGTTACGGCGAAAGCCGGGACCCCGGAAGGTACGCGGTAGCCGCTCGCCGCGCCACATAAAGAGAGGGTGTGCCACCGGGCTGACCGGCAGCACACCCTCCGCAGCGAGACCCCAACAGCTAGCGGTCAGCGATCGGCGTGACGGTCTTGTCGCGCGGGCCGACGTACTCGGCGCGCGGGCGGATGAGCCGGTTCTCGGACCACTGCTCGAGCAGGTGCGCCGTCCAGCCCGTGATCCGGCTGATCGCGAAGATCGGCGTGAAGAGGTCGGGCGCGATGCCGAGGAGGTAGTAGACCGAGGCGCTGAAGAAGTCCACGTTCGGGTAGAGCCCCTTCGCGTCCTGCACCTGGTCCATCATCGTCTTCGACGTCTCGTACCAGTAGCGGTCGCCCTTTTCGTCGGAGAGGTCTTCGAGCATGTCGCGGAGGATGATGGCGCGCGGGTCGTACGTTTTGTAGACGCGGTGACCGAAGCCCATGATCTTCTCCTTCGCGTCGAGCTTCTCCTGCACGTAGACGGCCGGCGTCTTCCCGCTGGACTTGATGTCCTGCAATGTCTGCATCACCTTCACGTTCGCGCCGCCGTGGAGCGGGCCTTTCAGCGCACCGATGGCGCCGGTGACGGCGGAGTACATGTCCGAGAGCGTGGAGCCGATAACGCGGGCGGTGAACGTGCTCGCGTTCAGCCCGTGCTCGGCGTGGAGGACGAGTGCGGCGTCCATGATCGCCTCGGCGGCCTGGCCGGGCTCCTCGTCGTTGAGCATGTAGAGGAAGTCGAAGGCCATGCTGCCCTCGCCCTTCGGCGCGACGGGCTCCTTGCCCTGCCGGATGCGGTCGAACGCGGCGACGATCGTCGGCATCTTCGCCGTGAGGCGGATCGCGTTACGGTAGTTGGCGTCGGCGTCCTGGGACTCGGTGTCGGCGTCGAAGTCGGCGAGCATGCTCGTGGCCGTGCGGAGGGCCGACATCGGGTTGGCGTCCTTCGGCGTGTGGTGCCGGAGGTGCTCGATGACGGCGTCGGGGACGGCGCGCTCGGCGCGGAGCTGGGCGTTGAGTTCGTCGAGCTGGTGCTGGTTGGGGAGCTCGCCGTTCCAGAGGAGGTAGGCGACCTCCTCGAACGAGGCGTTCTTCGCGAGGTCCTTGATGTCGTAGCCACGGTAGAGCAGCTCGCCCTCCTGGCCGTTGATGTACGAGAGTTCGGTATCGAGCGCGACGACGCCTTCGAGGCCGCGGGCTTTGACGGGAGCAGAGTCTGCCATGAGGGGGATCAGCGTGTATCGGTGGACGGAGGCGACAGGAGCAGGCGGCGGAGCGACGGCGGGCGATCGCTGGCACGAAAAACATCGCTTCCTGAGTGCGTGTTTTAAGGGTAGAATATACGCGGGGGGTCCTGCCGGTCCGGGGAATTATGATTAAAAGGAAGCGCTTTCGGAGCGGCCGAACCGCGTCGAGGACACCGGAGGCGGGATCGCGCGTAGATGGCGCGAAGGCGGGGCGTCACGCCGACCGCTCGCGGTTGCGGACGGGCCTGCCGCGGGCGTAGCTTCCCGTGCTATCTCCCCCGAACAGATCGGCGGGAGATGACCCTTTTCCCGCGCTGCGTACGCGCCGCGCCGGACGTTCGGTTGAGCGCCCCGGCCCCCGCAGCCCCGCGCCGAGCCCGACGGCTGACCATCGCCGTGCTGGTTGCACCTCGGCAGGCCCTGGCGCACCACCCTCTTTTGCTCTGCTGAAGCTCCTCTCGTTTTGCTGACGCACCGCGTTTTTCAACTGTTCGCACGCCTGATCGGGACCGCGCTGGCCCGGCTCAGCCGCCTCGGCTCCGGCCGTGCCGGCTCGCCCCGCCGCGCGCGGCCGTCCCCCGTGCTCCCCGCGCTCCCCCCGACGCTGTCGGCGGTGGCCCCGGAGCCCGGTGCGGGACGGCACCGCCGTATCGGGCTGGCCCGCTCGGACCGGCGCTCGAGAGCGCCCTCCCGGCTCCCCGCCTCGCGGCGTGCGCCCACACCCACTTTTTATGTCCAAGGAAATCATCATCAACGTGACGGGAGAGCACTCCCGCATCGCCATTGTGGAAGACGGGGAGCTGGTGGAGCTCTACATCGAGAACCCCGAGAACGTCCGCACCATCGGTGACATCTACCTCGGCAAGGTGCGCCGCATCCTGCCCGGGATCAAGGCCGCCTTCGTCGATATCGGCCAGAAGCAGGACGCGTTCCTCCACTTCTCCGACCTCTCGGACAACCTCCAGGACCTCCTCGAACTCTCCGACGGGAAGGTGCTCGACTGGGCCTCGAAGCCGCTGACGAAGGCTCCGAAGCAGGACGAGTCCGGCGGCTCGGACCTCGAACTCGAAACGCCTGAGGAGCAGCGCGCCGCCCGCCGCCGCCGCGACCTCAACCGGACCCACGGCAAGGGCCGACGCGGCCGGGGTCGGAAGCAGGACGCGAAGCCCGAAGCGGATGCGAAGCCTGAAACCGAGGCGTCCGTCCCGTCGGAGCCGGCGAAGGCGCAGGATGCGAAGCGGTCGGAGGCGAAGCCCGAGAAGACGGGGCAGCGCCGGGCCGAGCGCGAGCGCTCCGAGTCCCGCCGGGGGCAGAGCCACGCCGAGCAGAGCCGGCACATGGACGTGGCCCCGCCGGAGCCGCCCACGAGCGTGGACCTGCCGGGCGCGCCGCCGCCGCTCCTCCCGCCCGACGCCGTCACGCCGCCGCCGCAGGACGCGCCCGCCGAAGTGCCCGCCGCCGAAGCGCCTGCCGCCGAGACCCGTTCCGAGACCGACGAGCAGCCCGCCCGCCCGAAGAAGCGCCGGGGACGGCGCGGTGGCCGCGGCCGCAACCGGGAGCGCGCGCAGCGCGATGAGCAGCAGCGTGACGACACGCAGCAGCAGGACTCGCCCACCGAGACGCAGAGCGAGGCGCAGGACGCCGACGCGACCTCCGCCGAGGCGGACGCCGAGCAGCGCTCGACGAAGCCGTCGCGCAGCCGAGGCGGACGCTCGCGAGGCCGGAAATCCACCGACCGCGACGACGCATCCCGTGACGAGCCCAACGACGGTGCCGAGGCGCAGGAGCCGGCTTCCGAGGAGTCCTCGCCCCGCCGGTCCACACCAGCCCGGCAGGAGAAGCGTTCGCGTCAGCCCGAAGCCGAGCGCGTGCCGGAGGCGAAAGCCGACGAGCCGAAGCCGAAGAAGAAGCAGAAAGCGGCGAGCACTCCGTCCCGCTCCTCGCGCTTCGTAATCGATCTCACCTCGAAGCCCGCCTCAAAGTCGCGCCGCGTCGACCGCGACGACATCGAGGAGGAAGAGGAGGAGGAAGAGAACAAGTCCTCCCGCAACCGCCGCCGCAGTGGGCGCCGCCGGAGTGGCCGCGGGCGCAGCGGCGCGTCCGCGAAGAAGTCCGACGGCGGAACCTCCGACAGCGGGAAATCCAGCGACGACGGTGCGGGCGGCGACGGGTCCTCGTCGAAGGGCCGCAGCAGCCGGTCGGGTCGCGACCGGGGCGGCCGGAGCGGCCGCTCGTCGTCGAACGGGAGCTCCGGCGGTAGCCGTCCCGAGACGTACCTCAAGCAGGACCAGAAGCTCGTCGTCAAGATCACGAAGGAGCCGATCTCGTCGAAGGGGCCGCGCGTCTCGACCGACGTGTCGCTCGCGGGCCGCTTCCTCGTCCTCATCCCGCAGGCCGACTACGTCGCCGTGTCGAAGAAGATCGAGTCGGCGAAGGAGCGGCGGCGGCTGCGCGCCCTCGCCCGGTCGCTGTTGCCCGAGGGCTTCGGCCTCATCGTCCGCACCGTCGCCGAGGAGCGCGACGCGAAGGCGCTCGACACCGACCTCCGGCTACTCCTCGAGAAGTGGCGGAAGATCGAGGACCAGCTCAAGGAGAAGCCGAAGCCGCCGAAGCCGCTCTACGAGGACGTCAACATGGTGTCCTCCATCATCCGCGACCTCTTCTCCGAGGACTACGACCGCATCGTCGTGGACGACCCGAAGGTGCACCGCAACGTGAAGAACTACGTGCAGGCCGTGGCCCCGCAGATGGCGGCGAACGTCGTGCTGCACAAGAGCAAGGAGCACGTCTTCCGCACGTACAAGATCGAGCGCGACGTCCGCGCCGCCTTCGAGACGCGCGTGCCGCTGCCCGGTGGCGGCTACCTCTTCATCGAGCACACCGAGGCGATGCACGTCGTCGACGTGAACTCGGGCCGCGCCGGGCGCGGGCTCTCGCAGGAGGAGAACTCGCTCCGCGTCAACCTCGAATCCGCCAAAGAGATCGCCAAGCAGCTCCGGCTCCGCGACCTCGGCGGGATCATCTGCGTCGACTTCATCGACATGCGCAGCCACAGCGCGCGGCAGAAGGTCTACGACGAGCTGAAGAAGCAATTCCGGAAGGACCGCGCCGTCACGAAGCTGCTCCCGATGTCGGACTTCGGCGTCGTCGAGATCACGCGGCAGCGGCTCCGTCCGAGCATCACGACCACGACGAACGTCGACGACCTCCCGCCGCTCGAAGACCTCCCGCTCCCCGAGCCGCAGCAGGCCGCCGCGCCCGCCGCCTCGGCCGAGCCCGCCGGTCCGGCGCCGACGGCCACCGAGGTGATGGAGAAGCTGGAGCGCTGGCTGTCCACGTACCGGGCCGAGGTGCAGGAGCAGCACCGGAAGCGGCCGATCCTCCTCCGCGTCCACCCCTTCCTCGCGGCGTACCTCGACCGCGGCATCCCGAGCACGCTCACGCGTTGGCGCTTCCGCACCCGCCTCAAGTTCCGGCTCGACGTGGACGAGGCGGCCGACCCCCTCGGCTTCGCCGTCCTCGACGAGAAGTCGGGCAAGAACCTCACGCGGAAGTACGACGTGGACGGGCGGGCGGAGGCATAGCGACGAGCGAACGCGAGGGGCGATGAAAGCGGGCCAGATCGTACAGGCGATGGAGGAAGCCGTGCAGCAGCTCGGCGTGGAGGTCCGCCGCGAGCGCGGCAACTTCCGCGGCGGGCTCTGCACGGTCGGCGACGCGACGGTCGTGGTGCTGAACAAGCGGCGCCCCGTCGAGGCCCACCTCGCCATCCTCGCCGACGCGCTCCGCGCGCTCCCCGTGGACGAGGTCTACCTCCGCCCCGCCGTCCGCGACGCGCTCGAAGCGGCGTGGGCCGCGCGCGACGCCGGGCTCTCGGACGACTTCGACGTGGAGCGGGGGGCCGATGGAGACTGATCCGTCGCCGCCCGCTCCCGCCGTGTCTCTGGCCCTCCGCGTCACCCTCCTCGGCACCGGCACCTCGACGGGCGTCCCCGTCATCGGCTGCCGCTGCCGCGTCTGCACCTCGGAGGACCCCCGCGACACGCGGACGCGCTGCGCGGCCCACGTCGAGGTCGAGACCCCGGGCGGCCCGCTCCACTTCGTGATCGACACCGGGCCGGACTTCCGGCAGCAGGCGCTCCGCCACGCGATCCCCCGCGTCGACGCCGTGCTCTTCACGCACCATCACTTCGACCACGTCGTCGGCATCGACGACCTCCGGCCGTACTTCTTCGAGAACCGCGCGCCGATCCCGTGCTACGCCGACGCGGGCACGGCCGACACGCTCCGCCGGATGTTCCAGTACATCTTCGACCGGACGTATCCCGGCGCGTCGCTGCTGGAACTGCACGAAGTCGACGGGCCGTTCACCGTGCGCGGCCGGTACGACGCGGCGGCGGCGGTCGAGGTCGTCCCGCTGCAGGCGTTCCACGGGAAGCTCCCGATCCTCGGGTACCGCATCGGCGGGTTCGCGTACCTCACCGACGTCAGCCGCGTGCCCGACGAGACGCTCGCGCACCTCGGCGGGCTCGACGTGCTCGTGCTCGACGCGCTCCGCCGCACGCCGCACCCGACCCACCTCAGCATCGACGAGGCCGTGGCCTTGGCCGACCGCGTCGGCGCGCGGCAGACGTACTTTACGCACATGACCCACAGCGTCCTCCACGCCGAGGAGGACGCCTTGCTCGAACGCGAACCCGGACCCACCGTCGCCCTCGGCTTCGACGGGCTGACGTTCGAAGCGGGCCTGTAGCCTGATCCTGCCCGTACCGACGCCCCGCTGGGGCGCCTCCACCTCTGCCTCTCGTGAAGCTGCTCATCCTCAACGGTCCCAACCTGAACCTGCTCGGCCGGCGCGAGCCCGAGGTCTACGGATCGGCCACGCTCGCCGATGTCGAGGCCGACCTGCGCGCGGCGTTCCCCGACCTCGACCTCGCGTTCGCGCAGCACAACGGCGAGGGCGCGCTCATCGACGCGCTGCACGCTGCCGCTGCCGATGGGACCGACGGCGTCGTGTTCAACCCCGGCGGCTACGCCCACACATCCGTGGCGCTGCACGACGCGGTGGCGGCGATCGACGTGCCCGTCGTGGAGGTGCACATCTCGAACGTGCACGCGCGCGAGCCCTTCCGCCACCGGCTGCTGATCACGCCGGCCGTCGCCGGGTTCATCGGCGGCTTCGGCGTGGCGGGGTACCGGCTGGCGGTTCAGCACTTCGTCGACTCGCGGGCGTAATCGTGGCTGGATACAAAGGACACCTCGCCGGCGCGATGGCCTTCTTCGGGGTCTACTTCGCGGGACTCGTCTTCGTCTTCTCCGTCGACCAGGCGTACCAGCGTTTCAGCGAGCTGGAGCTGATCGGCGTGCCGGCCGTGCTCTTCGGGCTGTGCCTGATGTTCGGGCTGTGGCCGGACGTGGACACGAACTCGAAGGGGCAGAACCTCTTCTACTCCATCTTCTTCACGATCGACGTCGTGCTCATCGTGATGCGGGAGTTCCAGTGGGCGGCGTACCTCGGGCTCTTCGCGATTCTCCCGGTCCTCGGCAAGCACCGCGGGTGGACGCACACATACTGGGCGATGCTGCTGATTCCGTCGCCGCTCCTCGTCCTGCCCTACCTTCTCTTCCCCGAGCGGCCGTTCGCCGGGCTCCCGTTCTACGGGGCCGCCGTCGTCGGCTACTTCTCGCACCTCTTCATGGACGGCCTCGTGATCCCCTTCCCCCGCCGTGCCCGCCGCTGATGCCCCGCCCACCTGACGAGCGCCTCCCCGACGACCTCCCCGACGATCCGCCGCGCCGCTCGCCCGGTGGTGACGAGCTGGAGCCCGCGGCGTCGCCCAGTGCTGACGCCACGCCGGAGGGCGCGTCCGAGGCAGCGTTCGAAGCCGAGGCGTCGCTAATCGCGGAGGGGAAGGCGCCGGGCACCGAGCAGATGTCCGAAGCGGAGCGCAGCGAGAGCGCGGCCGGCCTCGTCGCCGGCGGCATCTTCCTCAGCCGGATCATCGGGTTCGTCCGCGAGCGCGCGATCGGCTACTTCTTCGGCGTCGGCGCCCACGCCGACGTGTTCCGCGTGGCCCTCCGCGCGCCGAACCTGCTGCAGAACCTCCTCGGGGAGGGGACGATCTCGGCGGCGTTCATCCCGATCTACAGCCGGATGCTGGAAGAGGGACGGCCCGAGGATGCGGGGCGCTTCGCCGGGGCGGTGCTCGGCTTGCTGACGGCGCTCGTCGCCGTGCTCGTGGCGGCAGGTATCCTGCTGGCCGAGCCGCTGACGGCCCTCCTCCAGCCGGGCTGGCTCACGGATGCCGAGAAGGTGATCGCCGGCGAGCTGTCGGTCAACCGGTTCGACCTCGCCGTGAGCGCTATCCGCATCACGTTCCCGATGACAGGCGTGCTCGTGCTCAGCGCGTGGGCGCTCGGCGTGCTCAACAGCCACCGCCGGTTCTTCTTGCCCTACTTCGCCCCCGTGCTGTGGAACGTCGCGATCGTCGTGTCGATGGTCTTCGTCGGGTTCACCGTGTTCGAGGACCCGTTCGGCCTCGCCGAACTCGACGTGGTGCCGGTTCCGGCGCTGAACCGGCTGCTCTTCGCCGGCCTCATCGGCGCGGCCGTGGGCGGCGTGTTGCAGTTCGGCGTCCAAATCCCAGCCGTCCTCAACGTGATCCGCGGCTTCCGCTTTTCCGTGTCGACGAAGGTGGAGGGGGTGAAGCAGAGCTTCCGCGCGTTCCTCCCCGTGCTCGCCGGCCGCGGCGTCTACCAGATCTCGGGCTACATCGACCTCTTGCTCGCGGGCTTCCTCGCCGCCGGCGCGATCGCCGCGCTGACGAGCGCCCAAGTGCTCTACATGCTGCCGATCTCGCTTTTCGCAATGAGCGTTGCCGCGAGCGAATTGCCCGAGCTCTCCCGCCTCTCCGGCGAGCGCCGCGACGTGTTCCTCCAGCGGATCGACCGCTCCGTCCGGCAGATCCTCTACATGGTCATCGCGACGGCCGTCGCCTACCTCGGCTTCGGCTTCCTCGTCGTCGCCACGCTCTACCAGACGGGCCGGTTCGGGCTCGAAGACACGTGGCTCGTCTACTTCGTCCTCGCCGCCTTCACCCCCGGCCTCGTCGCGACGACGATGGGGCGCCTGCTGCAGAACGCGTTCTACGCCCTCGACGACACGAAGACGCCCGCGAAGGTCGCCGTCGTCCGCGTCGTCGTCTCGATCGTGCTCGGCGCGTCGCTGATGTTCGCGCTCGAACCGTCGGCGCTCGCCGACCTCCTCTCGGCCGTCTTCGGCGGCAGCTACGACGGCCTCCGGCCGGACGACCCGCTGACGGTGCCGGGCTTCGTCGGGATCGCGCAGGAGGGGCGCCCGCTACTCTTCGGCGCCGTCGGCCTCGCGCTCGGGGCGAGCGTGGCGGCGTGGGTGGAGCTGTGGCAGCTCGTCCGCGCGCTCCGCCGCCGCGTGCCCCAGTTCGGGCTGCCGTGGGGGCGGATGCTGCAGATGCTCGGCCTCGCCGGGCTCGCCGCGATCCCCGCCGTCCTGCTACGCTGGCTCGTCCCGGCCGAGCCCTTCCCGGTCTGGCTCTACGGCCCCGCGATCCTCGGCGTCTTCGGCGTCGGGTACCTCGCGCTCGGCCACGTCCTCGGCTTCGAGGAGGGCGAGTCGTGGGTCGGCAAGTTCACGCGGCGCTTCAAGAAGGGGTAGCGGCGATGAGCGCACTCGCTGCCGATGCCCGCGCGATCTTCGGTGCCGCCGTCGCGGGTGTCCAGCCTGCCGCGCTGCTCGGTCGAGTGAACATCGGCGCGCTCACCGACCGGCCGCTCGGCGCGTACCGCCGCGTCGTGCTCGTCGGGGCCGGCAAGGCGGCGATGGCGATGGCGGGCGCGCTCGAAGCTCGGCTCGGCGCTCGGCTCGATGAGGGGCTCGTCGTCGTGCCGCACGGATACCGCGCGACGTTTTCGGCGGGGCAGCCCGCGCCTGAGCGGGTCGAGGTCGTCGAAGCCGGACATCCGGTGCCGGACCAGGCGGGTGTGCGAGCCGCACGCCGAACCCTCGACCTCGTCGCCGAACTCAACGCGGACGACCTCCTCCTCGTCGCGCTCTCGGGCGGCGGCTCCGCGCTCTGGCCCGCCTTCGCCGAAGGAATTTCGCTCGGGGCCGCGCAGGAGACCTTCGATGCCCTGCTCCACTCCGGCACGCCCATCCACGCGTTCAACACCGTGCGACGGCACCTCTCTCGCATCGGCGGTGGTAAGCTCGCGGACACGGCCGCGCCCGCGCATGTCCTTAGTCTCATCCTCTCCGATGTTGTCGGGGATGACCTCGCGACCATTGCCAGCGGCCCCACGGTCCCGGACCCGACGACGTTTGCCGACGCCCTGGACGTGCTCTACCGGAGCCGTTGGTTCCTACGGAAACCGGTGTGGGAGCACCTCCAGCGTGGGGCCGCCGTCGAGTCGGACACCGCGAGGGAAGAAGTCAAACGGCTCCACGTCCGATCCGTGCTCGTCGGCTCGAACCGGGACGCGCTCGCGGCGGCACGCGCCGAAGCCGAGCGGCGCGGCTACACCGTGCATCTCCACGCGGAGCCCGTCACCGGCGAAGCCCGCGAGGCCGGGCGACGGCTGGCCGCAGAGGCGTTGGCCGTGGACGCGGACGGGCCGACATGCCTGCTCTGGGGCGGGGAGACGACCGTGACGGTCACCGGCGACGGGCGCGGCGGGCGGAATCAGGAAGTCGCCCTCGCCGCCGCGCTCGAACTGGATGGAGCGGGCCGCGACGTCCTCCTCCTCAGCGGCGGCACCGACGGCATCGACGGGCCGACGGACGCGGCCGGGGCGTGGGCGACACCGCAGACCGTTACCCGCGCCCGCGCGCTCGGGCTCGACCCGGAAGACTATCTCGCCCGCAACGACGCGTATCCGCTCTTCGACGCGCTCGGCCAGTTGCTCAAGCCGGGGCCGACGCACACGAACGTGATGGACGTGCAGGTCGCGCTCATCCGGCCATGAGCGGGCCGATGCGCCTCGTGGTGCGGATCACACTATCCCCCATATGGGGGATAGTAAACATAAAATCAACGCATTAGGTTGGCCTTGTGCCCGGTGGACGTGGGACCATCGCGGAGTGCGGCGGGGTGCGATCGGTCCAGTTCGATACCTCGCCTCAATCCGGTGTTGGCACACAGTGGGCTCTCTCCTCATCCTCCTTATACCTCTTCATCCCTATGCGCCGTCTCCTCGTAGTCCTCGCCCTCGTCGCTCTCGCCCTCCCCGTCCGCGCGCAGTCGCGGGACGCCGAGCGAGCCATCGCCGCCTCCAACGAGCGGTTCGAGAGCACCTTCGCCGTCGGTGATGCTGCCGGGATGGCCGCGTTCTACACCGCCGACGGGGAGATCCTCGCGCCGAACCTCCCGATCTTCGTGGGGCAGGGCGCCATCCAAGCGTTCTGGCAGGCCGGCTTCAACCAGGGCCTCTCCGGGATCGACCTCACGACGGAGGACGTGAACGCCGTCGGCAACTACGCCATCGAGCGCGGCACCTACGCGCTCATGGTCCCCGGGCTGACCGTTGACCAGGGGAAGTACATCGTCGTGTGGCAGAAGGTGCGCGGAGCGTGGAAGATGCACCAGGACATCTTCAACTCGGACCTGCCGCTCCCCGCTCCGGCGCGGTCTGAAGCCGCTCCCGATTCGAAGTCGCGGCGGCCCGTCTTCCAGTGAGGCATCTCGACCGTCGGCGAGGTGCCGACGTGAGCTTCACGTCAGTTGCAGCAGCCCGGCCATGGACTCAAAAAGTAAGTAGCAGCAACGCATAGAGGCGGCGGCTCCTCCGGGGAGCCGCCGCTGCTGGTTATGTGCCTCAGGGTGAGCGGGCCACCTGCTCAAGCCGGGTCCGACCACACGAGCGTGATGGACGTGCAGGTCGCGCTCGTGCGGCCGTAGCTTTTAGGCAAACCCCGTCGCCGATGCCTGTCCGTCTCTTCGCCGTCCTCCTTTTCGGCCTCGCCGCCTGCACCGATACGCCGCCCGATTCTCTGCCTGAGGCCGTCCCCGTCGCGGTCGCTGCCGACACGCTCGACCGCCGCGTGGCCGTCACGTTCGATGACCTGCCGGCCGTCGCCCTCCCGAGCGGGATGCACTGCGACCGGGCCGCGCTCGACGCCTTCACCGACACGCTGCTCGCCGAGATCGGCGAGGTGCCGACGACCGGCTTCGTCGTGGAAGGGCACGGCTGCGACGATGAGGGCCTGCTCCCCGGGCTGTTGACGGCGTGGCTCGACGCGGGGCACGAGTTGGGCAACCACACGGCCTCGCACCCCGACCTCAACGACCTCACCGTCGCCGAGTATACGGCCGACATCGTGCGCGGCGAGACGGTGACGAAGCCGCTCGTGGAGGCGCGCGGGCAACGGCTCCGCTACTTCCGTTACCCGTACCTCCACGCGGGCGACACCGCCGAGAAGAAAGCCGCCGTCGAGGCGTTCCTCGCCGAGCGCGGCTACACGAACGCACCCGTCACGCTCGACAACGATGAGTGGATCTTCGCCCGCGCCTACGCCCTCGCCGCCGAGCGCGGCGACGCCGAGTTGAAGCAGCGGATCGGCGCGGCCTACGTCGACTTCATGGAGGCCGTTACGGTGCACTTCGAGGGCTGGTCGGTGGAGGTGCTCGGGTACGAGCCGCCGCAGGTGCTGCTCGTCCACGCGAACCTCCTCAACGCCGACACCTTCGGCGAGGTCGCGGCGATGCTGGCGCGGCGCGGCTACCGCTTCGTGTCGCTGGAGGAAGCGCTGGAGGACCCGGCGTACGCCCGGCCGGACCCGTACGTCGGGCCGTACGGCATCTCGTGGCTGCACCGCTGGGCGCTCGACGAAGGGCTGGAGCGGCGGTGGGAGCCCGACGCGCCGGAGTGGGTGACGGCGATCTACGAAGAGGGATGAGCGGCGGGCCGTCGCCGAGGTGCCCGGTCCGGCGTTACCTTCCCGCCGTCCCACCCCGAACGTCCCGATCGTCAACCCGAAATCGGCAGATGGGCCGCATCACGAATACCGGCGAGACGCCGGCCAAGAAGCGCCACGCGCACGTCCGCTCGTGCGCCGAGACGCTCCGCCTCCTCGCGCAGAAAGACCTCGCCCGCTTCGACGCCGAGGCGCAGGACATGACGGCGTTCCTCGTCTTCCACCTCCGCGGGATCTACGAGACGATCGACGAGAGCGCGCACGCGTGGGACGACCGGAACTACTGGAAGAAGGCCGAGGCGCTGCGCGAGACGTGGCGCTGGAGCCGGACGGCCGCCCGCGAGCTCGAAGCGCTCGTCGTCGCCGACCGCTGGAGCGAGGTGCCGCCCGTGCTCGTCGGGCTCATCCCGCACTTCAGCGGGGTGACGATCACCCAGCTCACCCGCGACGCCGACTGGTGGTGCGGCGCGCTCCGGGCGCTGAAACGGCAAGCCGCCTGACCCCTTCCTTCCGTTTCCGCGAACGCATCACCCCGTACAGACGCAGCATGCTGCGTCTCTACCCCCATACCCAACTGTGGAGCCGCTCAACTTCCCACCCAGCGCCCCGTTCGACGTCCGCCGCCACGAGGGGCGGCTCGTGATCCGCGACGAGGTCCGGCGGAAGTACGTCCGGCTGACGCCCGAGGAGTGGGTCCGGCAGCACCTCATCCGCACGCTCACCGAGGCGCTCGGCTACCCGCTCGGGCTGCTCGCCGTCGAGAAGAAGCTCGACGCCGTCGGCGGCCCGCGCCGCGCCGACCTCGTGGTGTGGGGCCGGGGCGCGGCGGGGCTGCACCGGCCGCTCCTCATCGCCGAGTGCAAGGCGCCGTCGGTGAAGCTCGGGCAGGCCGTGTTCGACCAGGTCTCGCGCTACAACACCGTCGCGCTCGCGCCGCACCTCGTCGTGACGAACGGTCGCGCGCACTACTGCTGGACCGTGGACCGCGCCGCCGGCACGTTCCGTTTTCTCGACACGATCCCACCGTTCCGCGACCTCACGGGTTGACGGGAAGAGCCGGGCTGCGAAAAAACGGCGGGCGGAAACGGATCGGGCGTCTGCGCTTATCTCTCGCCGCCCCTCCTTTCCCCTCGCTCTCCTCCGGCCGACCATGTCGCTCCGCCTCCTCCTCGCCCTCGCGCCCTGCCTGCTCCTCGCCGCCTGCTCCGACGACGCGGACTCGTCGCTCGACGCCACGCCGCCGCCGTCCATCGAGCCCGGCACGGCGCCCGTGGCGGGTCCCGACGCGATCCCGAATTCCTTCGACGTGCGCGGGCTCTACCTCGGCACCGCGTTCGACAGCGCGGCGGCCGTCATCAGCCACGAGGAGATCGAGGGGTTCATGGGGGCGATGCGGATGCAGCTCCGCGTCGCCGACCGCTCCGAGCTGCGCGGGCTCCGCGAGGGCGACAAGATCCGCTTCCGCCTCGCCGACCCCGGCGGGAACGGCTACCAGATAAGCCAGATCGAGAAGCTCCCTCCGGACACCCCGCTGGAACTCGCCGACTACGGAGCGGACGGCGTGCCGCCCGAGGCGTCGATCCAGCTCCCCGACAGCTCGGACGGCTCGTGAGCGACGGCCGGCCCGCCGCTCGGCGCCACCGCTCGGCCCGTCGCGCGAACCGACGGGCGGTGCGTTCGTTGACGGTCGGCTCGCTATCTTCCGAGCGGATCCCCGCTTGCCCGTCCCGCGTCCCACGCCCGCCCTTCTCCGTTTCTCTCTCCCTGACGGCTCCTCCATGAGTTCTATCACCGAGCGCCTCGCCGCCCTCCTCGAGCACACGCCCCCCTTCGACCACTTCACACCCGCCGAGCGCCAGAGCCTCATCGGCGACATGACGCTGGAGATCTACGAGCCGGGCGAGGTCATCCGCGAGCAGGGCTCCGACATCCACCGCGCGCTCTACGTCGTCGAGTCCGGGCTCGTCCGGCTCTACGACGCGAACCAGAACAAGCTGATCAACATGGTCGGCGAGGGGTCCATCTTCGGGTCGTACGGGATGCTCCAGGGCGGCATCCTCCCGTACGAGGCGAAGGCCGTCGAGCCGACCGTCTGCGCGCTGCTCTCGGCCGAGCACTTCCAGCACCTCTACAAGGACGACCCGACATTCGCGGCCTACTTCGACGAGGACCTCAAGCAGTACGTCCGCACGCTCGACACGGAGATGGACGCGAGCGGCGCGTTCCTCCTCTTCGACACGAGCCTCGCGAACGTGCTCTACCACGATCCGCTTACGGTGGGGCCGGACGCGACGGTGCGCGACGCCGCCCAGCTCATGCGCGACCACGAGGGCGACACGGTCCTCGTCGTGCAGGACGGGAGCGCGATGGGGCTCATCACCGAGGGCGACCTCGTCAACCGGATCATCGCCGACGGCGCCGCGCCGACGACGCCGGTGATGGAGCTCGTCGAGCGCCCGCCGATCACGCTCAGCGGTTCGTCGCGCCTCTTCGACGCCGTCCGCGTGATGATGGAGTACCGCATCCGCCGCGTCGTGGTGACGAGCGACAAGGAGGGCGCGAACCCCATCCTCGGCGTGATCTCGGCCGAGGACATCGCCCACTTCCGCGGGCTCGACCCGGTGGCGACGGTGGAGCGGCTGGAGAAGGCCCGCTCGGTCGGCGAGCTGGCTACGATCCGCAGCGAGTCGAACCGCCGGTTCTTCCGGCTCTACCAGCAGGGCGTCCAGAGCGAGTCGCTCCTCGAAGTCGTGGCCGAGATGGACGACCAGCTCAAGACGCGGCTGCTCTACCTCGTCGAGCGCGAGGCGCGCGAGGCGCAGCCGGAGCTGGCCGTGGACCTGCCGTGGGCGTGGATCGCCTTCGGCGCGCCGGGCCGCCGCGAGGCCGCGCTCTACACGAGCCAGTCCAACGGGCTCGTCTACGCCGACCCCTCCAGCGACGACGAGGCCGGGCGCGCGGCCGAGTGGTTCGCCTACCTCACCGAGCGCGCCGTGGCCGCCCTCGCCGAGTGCGGCATCCAGCCCAGCGCCTCGGGCATCCTCGCCTCCGAAGAGGCCTTCCGCCAGCCGCTCGCCCAGTGGGTCGCGGCCTATGACCAGTGGATTGCCGGGGCCGACCCCAACGCCTCGCTCCGCGCCGCCCTCTGCTTCGACCTCCGCGCCATCCACGGCGACGACGACCTCGTGGATACCCTCCGCGACGAGATCCGCACGCGGCTCGACGGCGCCCGCCGCTTCTTCGCTCTCCTCATGCGCGAGGCCACGAAGAACCGCCCGCCGATCTCGTGGCTCGGCCGCTTCGAGCTGGAGTCGGAGGGCGGCGCCGAGGGCCTCAACCTCCGCGAGCGCGGGCTGAACCCGATCGTCGACATCGCCCGCGTGCTCGCCCTCGAGACGGGCTACCTCCGCAGCACGAACACGTTCGACCGGCTCCGCCACCTCCGCGAGGCGCGGCCGGACCTGGAGCGCGAGGAGAAGGCCCTCCTCGGCGCGTTCGCCACGCTCTCGGACATGCACCTCCGCGCGCAGATGCAGGCCGCCGAGACCGGCGTGACGCCGAGCGACCTCATCGACCCGAACGGCCTCCACAAGAGCCAGCAGAACCTGCTGAAGGAGACGTTCAAGAAGGTCGACAAGGTGCAGCAGACGCTGCAGGACCGCTACGAGCGCGGGTAGCCGCCGCGTCGCCCGCGCGGCGTCGGCCAGGACGCCAGCCGACCCCGCACGGACAGCAGGCGAGGACGAGCGCGAGGGGTATCGAGACCGCCTCGCCGCCGAGGCTCGCGCCGCCCGAACGGGCCGGCGGCGTCGGGGTAGCTATATAATCGGCGAGTAGTTACCTTGGGTCGGACTGATAGGTGGCTTGTGTTATGCCGGGTACGGATCACGATAGGGCTCGTTTCTTGGAAACTGGTGGAGCGACAGGGACCAACCGCGAGATCTCGCACGCCGTCCTCAAGCGCACGCTCCTCACGATGAACAACCTCGCGCTCTTGACGGACCCGCGCCTCCCGGGCAACCCCATCGTGTGGGTGAACGACTTCTTCTGCGCGTTCACGGGGTACGAACGCCGCGAAGTTCTCGGCCGGAACTGCCGCTTCCTCCAGGGCGACGACCGCGACCAGCCGGGGCGCCACCGCCTCCGCGCCGCTGTCCGTGCCGCCGAGCCGTGCAACGTCGTGCTGCGGAACTACAAGAAGGACGGGACCCTCTTCTACAACCACCTCTACCTGAGCCCGGTCGTGGAGGGGGGAGCGGTGGTGTACTTCGTCGGTCTCCAGCACGATGCCACCGACCGCGAGCATGCGGTCCGGCTCCAGCGCGACCGGGAGGTCCACGAGGCGGCCGAGCGCGAGCGCGAGCGGTTCGGGATGGACCTCCACGACGGCCTCGGGCAGGAGCTGGCGGGGATCGCTTTCTTCACGGGCGCGCTCTGCCAGCGGCTGGCCGCGGACGGCTCCGCCTACGCGAAGGACGTGCGCCAGCTCCTGGAGTACATCCAGTCGGCGCAGGGCGCGGCGTGGGACCTCGCTCGCGGGCTGAGCCCGGTGGACGCGTCGCCCCACGGCCTCGGCGATGCGATCGCGCGGTTGTGCCGGCAGGTGGCGGAGATCCACCCGGAGGTCGTGAGCCGGTGCGACGTGGAGGCCTTCGCTTTCGCGGAGGGACGGGAAGCGCGCTACCTGTTTCGGATCGCTCAGGAGGCGGTCAACAACGCGGTGAAGCACGCGGCGGCGTCGGAGATCTCCGTCTCGCTCCACCGCTCGGAAGGCGAGGTGGTCCTCGAGATCGTAGATGACGGGGTCGGCGTGCCGCACCACGTGCTCGACGCCGACTTTAGCCTGACCGGCTCCCACAGCGCGGAGGCGACCGCCGAGCGGACGCGGCACGGGATGGGGCTCTACGGGATGCGCTACCGCGCCGAACTCATCGGCGCGCGGCTGGCGATCTGGCCGCGCGAGTCGGGCGGCACCGTCGTGCGCTGCGTGCTCCCGGTCGACGAGGCGTAGCGGAGCGGCGAAGACAGCCACCCCTCGAACGACGGTGGGATGGGGAGGGGCCGCATCGCCGCCCGGTGCCTCACAGGATCGGTGGGTAAGGCACTGGTGGGAAAACGGGAGGCGGTTATGTCACGGCACGAGGGTCTGCCTACCGAGCCGAACGCCCCGATGATTTATCGCCTGCCGTCAGGTCCCGCCAGGTTGGATTCGCAGCGTTGATGAGGGCGACCTTCTTCTTCTCGCGCCGCCACGCTTTGAGTTGCCGCTCCCGTTGCGTGGCGTCCCGCGCCGAGTCGTAGGGCTCGGCGTAGATCAGCCGGTCCATCGCGTAGCGCGCAGTGAAGGCGTTCGGGAAGTGCCCCGCCCGGTGCTCCGCGATCCGCCGTTCCAGGTCGCTCGTCATGCCGACGTACAGCGTCCCCAAGCGGTTGGTGAGGATGTAGACCCAGTACATTTTCGCCATGGAGGAGGCCGGTCACGTCCTCATGCTGTGCCTGCTGCTGCGTCTGTGCTGCCACCCGAAGGGTACGACGTTCCTGTCATTCCACGCCCCGCGCTCCGGAGTGCCTACGCTCTCCCACATGCCCCAGAGTGCCGCCGCTTCCCCGTTTCACGTCATCCCGAGCGAAGTCGAGGGATCTCTACGGAAATGCGGTGCGAGTCCGGCGCGTCGTGCCGCGAAAGATCCCTCGGCTCCGGCCTACGGCCTCCGCTCGGGATGACAAGAGAGGGTGTGGTCTCCGCCTTTCCCGCGCCCGTCATGGCGAGGAGCGCAGCGACGCGGCCATCTCCTCCGGTCTGCCGATCCGGGGAGATTGCTTCGCTCCGCTCGCAATGACGACGGGGCCTGTGAGCGCAGATGGGCTCACGCAACCGAGGCCAGCGCTGGGATCTACACGCTAGGCGCCGAGTGTCACGGCCAGCGGCTGACCGGTCGGCATGCTGGCTTTGAGGATGGAGAAGCCGATGACGTGCCCGTCCGTGTCCACGCGCTCCATCACGGCGTCGTGGTCCGTCTCGCGGAAGTAGCCGGGCTTCTGCTCGAACAGCACCTCCAGGTAGTCGCCTTCGTGGTCGTAGTAGACGGTCACGGCGCGCTCGGGTCGTTGCTTCATGCGGCGCTCGCGACTTCGACGTAGGCAGAGCGCGTGGTCGGCTCGGGCACGGGGTAGCTTTCGAGGCGGAGCCCTTCGACGTGGAATGCCATCGCCTCCCGCATCTCCCGCTCTACTTCTTCCTCCGTTGCTCCTGTAGCTACGCAGCCGGGGAGGTCCGGGGAATAGGCCGAGAACCCAGTGTTGGTTGGCTCGATGACGACGAGGTATTTCATCATTTAAGACCGGCTTGCTTGAGGATGCTACTGGCGGTGCCGGGTGCGAGGTCGTCGCTGGGCTTTCCCGGTACGGTCACGAGGCCCGGCTTCGCGTCGCGTTTGAACTGGCGGTGGCTGCCTCAGGTCCGGGCGAGAACCCACCCGTCCTTCTTGATGAGCTTGAGCATCTCGCGGACCTTCATAGCGCCAAGATACGCGGTGTGTCACGCAGCCCCACCGCCCCCGCGCCTGTCATGGCGAGGCGCGCAGCGATGCGGCCATCTCCTGCGGTCTGCTGATGCAGGGAGATTGCTTCGCTCCGCTCGCAATGACAACTGCTTAGTGCATGTATGATTGAGATAAGAGGCTTGCCGTGACATCAATCCTTTCCAAATTTAGCATTCGGTTGTCACTTGGTTCCTTCTGAATATTTCAGGATTGAGATACGAAGAGGTTCTAAGAACGACATCCAATATTTTAAGTCTAAGTCGTATACATCGTATTCCATCGTTTTCAGGCGTGTAATGTCTGCTCCGTGCTCCACATCATATGCATTTCCATCAGCATGTCCTAGCATACTATTCCTGATAGACTGTAGGCGTTCACAAAAATCATTAAATTCGACCTTTTCATCTTCGTCATAAAATACTAGTTCAAGTATCTGATCCCAGTGCTCCTTCCGAAAGGATTTTGTATTTGCAGCAACTTTCCCAGGGTCTCGGTAGCCGCTATTAAATATCTGACAAAATGCTATTGCTGCCATTGAGATACAAGCTTGATGTATCCAATAGCATTCTATAAATGTGGGGAAAGGTCGCTTGTAATTAGCGTCGAATGAGCGCATATGCTCGCCCTCTATGACTTTCTCTTCATAATCGGACTGCTGTTTTCTGTACTCGTTCAACTCTGCAAAATATTGATCTTGTTCTTTGCGAATGTTCTCTTGGGTCTTCGCTTGATGCGCTCTGTTCCCTGTATGTACGTGAGTAATAGTTGTAGCGACAGCTTGGTGCCAGAGGAGTAGTCTTCCTCTGATCTCGCGCTTAATCTCATCTACTTCTTCTATATCCGAGAACGAAAGGACCCTGCCGCCATCACTCTGGCTTAGGATATAATTTCCAGCCATGTCTACCTCACGGATCGGGAGCGCCCAATTGGACCGAGTGGTGAAGCTAGCTAGTCCAACTCCACCACTCGGCGTCTTGAATCAACCACAACCTGTGCTCGCTCCGCAATTAACGCAGGAATAGCAGCTACCTGCGCGGACTGTGATGCTGCCGCAGTTCGGACAGGCGGGGGCGTCCTCCTGGTTGCGGAACGTCGAGGTCGCCGCCGGGGTGCGGGCGTCCTGCACCTGCATGAACGCCTCCACCGTCTGCCCGACGAGCGAATCGACCGTCCCCGTCGGCGCGTCGAACATCCCGATCTGTGACTCGTCGGAGGCCGGGCCGCTGCGGAGTGCTTCGTCCGCAACGGCCTGCTTAGGGTTTACCGGGTCCTCGACGGGCTCGGGCGTCGTGTGCCCGAGGAATTTGATCGAGAGGTAGCGGAAGATGTAGTCCATGATGGACTTCGCGATCGGGATCTGCTGGTTGTTCGTGAACCCCGCCGGCTCGAACCGCATGTGGGAGAACTTCGAGCAGAGGTCTTCGAGCGGCACGCCGTACTGGAACGCGAGCGAGATCGCGGTCGCGAAGGCGTCCATCATGCCCGAGACCGTCGAGCCCTGCTTCGCCATCGTGATGAAGATCTCGCCGGGCAGGCTCGTGTCGGGGTAGAGCCCGATGTGGAGGTAGCCCTCGTGCCCGGCGATCGAGAACTTGTGCGTGATGCTCGGGCGCTCGTCGGGCAGCCGCTTGCGGATCGGCTTGTAGACGACCTTCTCCACGATCTGCGGGTCCGTGAGGCCCGCTTCGAGCGCGGCTCCGTCGCCCGCGTGCTCGGCGACGGCGGCCTCTTTGTTCTTCGTGTTGCCGCCTTCCTTCGTCGAGAGCGGCTGGCTGCGCTTCGAGTTCTCGCGGTAGATCGCGACGGCCTTGAGGCCGAGCTTCCAGCCCTGCATGTAGGCGTCGGCGATGTCCTCGGGCGTCGCGTGCTCGGGGAGGTTGACGGTCTTCGAGATCGCGCCGGAGATGAACGGCTGGCACGCCGCCATCATCTGGATGTGGCCGAGGTGGCCGATGGAGCGCTCGCCGTTGAACGGCTTGAACGCGCAGTCGAAGACCGGCAGGTGCTCGTCGCGGAGCCCCGGCGCGCCCTCGATCGTGTCGTGCTCGTCGATGTAGTCGAGGATGGTTTGCGTCTCGGCGGCGGTGTAGCCGAGCTGCTCCAGCGCCTCGGGCACGGTCTGGTTGACGATCTTCATCAGCCCGTCGCCCTTGCCCGCGAGGAGCTTGTACTTCACGAGCGCGATGTCGGGCTCGATCCCCGTCGTGTCGCAGTCCATCATGAACCCAATCGTGCCGGTCGGGGCGAGGACGGTGGCCTGGGCGTTGCGGTAGCCGTACTGCTCGCCGAGTTCGACCATCCGGTCGGCCGACTCCTTGGCGGCGGCGCGGAGGTAGTCCGGGCACGACGGGTGGATCTCAGCGACGGCGTCGCGGTGCATCCGCATCACGTGGAGGAACGGCTCGCGGTTCTTGTCGAACCCGTTGAACGGGCCGATCCGCTCGTTAGCTGCGATCTCGGCGCTCCGGGCGTAGCCCTCGCAGTGCTCCATCGCCATGATCGCGGCGGCGACGGCGCGTCCCTCATCGGAATCGTACGGTAGCCCCATTGCCATCAGGAGCGCGCCGAGATTCGCGAAGCCGAGCCCGAGCGGGCGGTAGTCGTGCGAGTTCTTCGCGATCGACGCCGACGGGTAGCCGGCGTTGTCGACGAGGATCTCCTGCGCGGTGAGGAAGATGCGCGCGGCGGCGCGGAAGCGGTCCACGTCGAAGCGGCCGCTGCCCGTCTGGAACTTGCGGAGGTTCAGGCTTGCGAGGTTGCACGCGCTGTTGTCCAAGAACATGTACTCCGAGCAGGGATTGCTGGAGTTGATCGCGTCCGTGTTCGGGCACGTGTGCCATTTCTGGATCGTGTCCTCGTACTGGAGGCCGGGGTCGCCGCACAGGTGCGTGCCCTCGGCGATGCCGTCGAGGATGCTCCGCGCCGGGACGGAGTCGACCACCTCGCCACTCGTGACGGCCTTGAGGTCGTAGAGCCCGTCCGCTTCGACGGCCTGCATGAGGGCGTCGTCCACGCGGACCGACTGGTTCACGTTCTGAAAGGCGACGCTGCCGTAGGCCGGGCCGTTGAACGAGCCGTCGTAGCCCTGCTCGATGAGCGCCCACGCCTTCTTCTCCTCCGTCATCTTGGCCTCGACGAACTCCATGATGTCGGGGTGCCACGACTTCAGCGTCTGCATGATCGCCGCGCGGCGCGTCTTCCCGCCGGACTTGATCGTGCCGCCCGTCGCGTCCTGCACCTTCATGAACGAGACGGGGCCGCTCGGCTGCCCGCCGCCCGAGAGCTTCTCCCGGGAGGAGCGGAGCTTGCTCCAGTCTGCGCCCACGCCGGAGCCGAACTTGAAGAGCCGCGCGCTCTCCTCCATCAGCTTCCAGATGTCGTCGACGGAGTCGTTGACGGCGATGATGAAGCACGCGCTCGCCTGCGGCCGCTCGTAGGGGTCGACGGACTTGATGGTGTCGGTCTCGGGGTCCCAGCCGTAGATCGTCTTCCCGCCGGAGTCGCGGACGCCGTACTGGTGGTTGAGCCCGACGTTGAACCACACGGGCGAGTTGAACGCGCCGTGCTGGTTCACGCAGAGCCACGTCAGCTCGTCGTAGAACGCGTCGGCGTCGGCGTCGGAGGCGAAGTAGTGCTGCGCCTGGCCCCAGTCGGTGATCGTCCGGGTGACGCGGTGGATGAGCTGGCGGAGGCTGTGCTCGCGCTGCCCGTCTTTCGGCGAGCCGTTGCCCGAGGCGAGGTCGCCGTAGAAATACTTGGAGGCGACGACGTTCGTGGCGAGCTGGCTCCACGAGGTCGGGAACTCGACGTCTTTCTGCTCGAAGATGAACGCCCCCGTGTGGTTCTTGATGGCGGCGTCGCGCGTGCCCCACTCGACGCTGTCGAAGGGGTCGGCGCCGGCGCTGGAGAACGTGCGGTCGATCGTCAGGCCGCGAGCGAGGGCGTCGGAGGCGGGCGTCGGGGGTGTGGTCTTCTTCGGCATCTAGGCGTCAGTTGTGGCGGTTGGGGAGGGGTGGCGGTGGGAGCCGTTCGTACCCCGTAAGTAACTCGGAAGGGCGGGCGCTCTGCAAGTCGAGTTGCCCACACGATATCTACAGCGTGGGGCCGGCGCGTGCGATGGCTTGTCCACACCGCCCGGTCGGGGCCGATCCGCCCGGAGGCGACGCAGGCCGCGATCGGATATCCGTTATGCGCAGTACTGCACACCGATCGCGGCCGTGTGGACAAGCCGGGCGGGGCGAGGCGGGTCCCGACGGGGACCAATAACGGAGTGCTGGGGGGATGCATAACGGATCCCCCGGCTTTCCCGTAACCCCTCGATGACGCAGCATCTGCGGGCGGAGGGCAGGAACGAGACCGGGGGCGGCAGAACCCCGCCGCCCCCGGTTCGATGCTACGCAGAACGGCGACGGCGGCTAGAAGTCGTCGTCGTCGAAGTCATCGTCGTCGAAGTCGTCTTCTTCGAAGTCGTCATCGAGGTCGTCGTCGAGATCATCATCGAGATCGTCGTCGGTGTCGAAGTCGTCGTCGATGAGATCGTCGTCGGTTTCGTAGGCGAGAGGCGTCGCTAGGGATAGAGCGTCCATGGCGTCGACAGGGGTGCGGTGAGAGAGAGAAAAAGAGGGGACAAAATAGGCACGGAGACCCGGTTCCCCAGGCGGGCGTCGCCCTCGCCCGTTCCCGATCGAGAAACTTCGAGCGGTTTTGGTACGGGAGGCGGCCGGCCCGGTAGTAGTTTACGAAGCTCCGCCCACTCCGCAACGCAGCACTAGAAAAACGCTCGACGCCCCCTTATGTACGACTCCGAACGCAGTGCCTACCCGCACCCCGATGACTTCAAGGTGATGCGGCCCGAGTACGTCGACATCGAAGACGAGGACGAGGTGCAGGCCGTCATCACGATCGCGCCGTTCCGCGTCACCGGCCGGAGCGTGACGCGCCCCGGCGCCCGCCGCGCCGCGCTCTACGAGGCCGAGAAGACGTACCGCAACTACCACCCCTCGCACCGCATCGCGAGCCCGTACCCCGACGAGTTCACGGACAACGAGGGGACGAAGTGGACCCGCGTCCGCGCCAGCCAGCGCGCCGACCTCGGCGACTACGCGTTCCTGCTCGACGGCGAGGACGAGGAGGACTACGCCGACATCGAGCAGATGCTGGCGTGGGACGTCCGCGTCGCCGGCGAGGAGTGAGTCCCGCCTGTCCCGTATGACCGCGCGCCCCGCTCCGCTTCGTCGGTAGCGGGGCGCGCGGCGTTAAGCGCGTGCGTCTTTCACCGGTTCTGAACGCAACGCTGGGCCGAGTGGGACGGCGTGTGCCCTATCCTCTCGCCTGCCCGACCCGTCCTCCCGCTCCTCCCGCACTCGCATGCTCCGCTGCTTCCCGCTCCTGCTCGTCCTCCTCTCCGGCTGCACGATGCTGCAGGCGGATGTCGTAGCGGTAGACACCCCGCGCGACGTTGCCGCGCCGCCGCCTGTCGCCGTCGCGCAAGGGGCCGAGGCGTTGCGGGCCGGCCCTATGCTCGGCTACGCCACGCACCGCGAAGTGGCCGTGTGGGTGCAGACGACGCGGCCGGCCGACGTGCAACTCCGCTACGCGCCGACGGAGAACGGGCACGCCGCGCCCGCCAGGCCGGGCGTGACGGAAGTCCTCCGCGCGACGGCCGAGACCGACCACATCGCCACGTTCCACATCGCCGACCTCGAGCCCGGCACGCGCTACCGCTACGACGTGCTCATCGACGGCGTCGCGGCGATGCGGCCCTACCCGACGCAGTTCCAGACGCAGGCGCTCTGGGAGTGGCGCACCGACCCGCCGGACTTCACCGTCGCCGTGGGCTCGTGCTTCTACGTCAACGATACGATCTACGACCGGCCCGGCAACCCCTACGGCGGCGACTACCGCATCCTCTCGTCGATCCGCGCTCGGCGGCCCGACCTCATGCTCTGGCTCGGCGACAACACGTACCTCCGCGAGGTCGACTGGTGGAGCGAGCGGGGGATGCGCTACCGCTACAGCCACTCCCGCAGCCTCGCCGAACTCCAGCCGCTCCTCGCCTCCACGGCCAACTACGCCACGTGGGACGACCACGACTACGGCCCGAACGACTCCGACCGATCGTACGTCCTCAAGGGCGCGGCGCTCGACGTCTTCCAGGATTACTGGCCGAACGTCTCGTACGGCCTCCCCGATGTGCCCGGGGTGTTCACCCACTTCCAGTGGGCCGACGCTGAGTTCTTCCTCCTCGACGACCGCTACCACCGCACGCCGAACGCCGAGCCCGACTGGGAGGACCGGCAGGTGCTCGGTGACGCCCAGCTCGAATGGCTGCTCGAAGCCCTCACGGCGAGCCGCGCGCCGTTCAAGATCGTCGCGCTCGGCGGGCAGGTGCTCAACCCGACGCAGATCTACGAGACGTACGCGAACGTCGCGCCCGAGGAACGGGAGCGGCTCCTCGCGGGCATCGTCGCGCGGCGGATCGAGGGCGTCGTCTTCCTCTCCGGCGACCGCCACCACACCGAGGTCATCCGTCTCCAGCCCGAGGGGTTCTACCCGCTCTACGACTTCACGAGCTCGCCGCTCACCGCCGGCGCCGCCACGCCCGAGCGCGAGTTCGACAACCCGGCGCGCGTGCCGGGCACCCTCGTCTCCGGCAAACGCAACTTCGGGACGCTCTCGTTCTACGGGCCGCGCCGCGACCGCACCCTCGTCATGCGGACCTACGACACCGACGGCGCGCTGCTGTGGGAGCTCGCCGTGAACGCGAGCGACCTCCAGCTCCCGCGCGGGCGCTGAGTCCGCCGGCTCACGCCTCGGCCCCGGGCTCGGCCGCACCGTCCGCCGACGCGATGCGGGCGCGCACTGTCGGGAGGGCGTCGGGATACTGAGCTTGGAGGAACGCCGTCAGCCGCTCGCGGACGTCGCAGCGGAGGTTGAAGGCGTCGCCCGAGTTCGCCGCGCTCATGAGGGCGCGGAGCTGCACCGTCCGCTCGGTGAGGTCCGTCACCTGCAGCGCCCACGCCTCGCCGTCCCACCACTCCGACGACTGGAGCACGCGGTGGAGCTCCTCCCGCACGGCTTCGACCGGGACCGAGTAGTCGACGTAGAAGAACGCCGTGCCGAGGAGGTTCGCCGCGGTCCGCGTCCAGTTCGTGAACGGCTTCTCGATGAAGTAGCCGATCGGCACGACGAGCCGGCGGAGGTCCCAGATCCGCACGACGACGTAGGTCAGCGTGATCTCCTCGATCCGCCCCCACTCCCCCTCGATCACGACCACGTCCTCGATGCGGATCGGCTGCGTGATGGCGATCTGGATGCCCGCGATGAGGTTGCCGAGCGTCCGCTGCGCCGCGAAGCCGAGCACGATCCCCGCGATGCCCGCCGAGGCGAGGAGCCCGGCGCCGATCTCGCGGAAGCCCTCGAACCGGAGGAGCACCGCCGCCGCCGTCAGCAGGACGATCCCGACGATGACGAGCCGGCGGAGGATGCCGACCTGCGTTGTGCGGCGGCGCGCGGCGAGGTTGTCCGCCGCGCCGATGTCGAGGTCGCGCGTGAGCGCGTACTGCGTCACGTCCACGAGGCGAACGAGCAGCCAGCCCACGGCGAGGACGAACACGACGTACAGCACGGCGGCCCCGCTCGCGAGCCACTCCGGCGGCAGGCCGCGTTCGGCGAGCGGGAAAGCAGCGCGCATCGTGAGGAGGGGGACGATCAGCCGCATCGGCGCGCGTGACTTCCCGAGGAGCACGCCGTCGAGCGGGAGCCAGGCTGGCCGGCGGTGGCCGAGCGCAGCGACGGCCCGATACGCGACGAAGTGGAGGACGAGCCCGAGGGCGGCGGCGGCGGCGAGGAGCAGGCCCGAGCGGGCGACGGGCTCCCAGCCGGAGAGGAGGGCTTCCATGGAGGATAGGGCGAGGGGGGAAGAGGGGCACTGGGAGAGGAATCTCGCAGTGCGTGACAGGTTTCGGGTTAGGTCTACGCATTGCAGGTAGCTATCCCTCGTGGCACCGTGGGTGTTTCGGGGGACCTCCGCCGCCCGCTCCCACGGTCATGCCCCCCACCCCGAGCACTCCCACGCCCAAGATCGCCCCGTTCATTGTATACGTCGCTGCCGTGCTGACGGTCGCGATGGTCTTGTTTCCACCGTTCACGAGCCTGGGCGGGACGGAGTACGCCTTCGCGCTGACCGGCCCTGAGTGGGCGCGTGCGATGGGGGACGTAGGCGCCGACCTGGGCCTCGGCGCCCGGCTCTACTGGCCGCTCCTCGTCGTCCAACTCGCCGCCCTGTGGGCGATCGCTCTCGGCGCGAAGCGGCTCCTCGCTCCCCATCCCGAAGGGCTCCACGGCGTGAGGTAACGGGCGGCGCTCTCTCCTCCGCTCATCAGGACGTTACCCTTCGCCTGCCCCGCGTCCCTCGGCTGCCACTACAAGCTCGGCGCGGTAACGATCGGCGTCATCCGGTCGGCCTGCGGCTTCGTAGAGCTCGATGAGGCGGCGGGCGGCTTCTCGGGTGTCGGGATGGTCGGCGCCGCGGGCTGTGCCGATTCCTTCGAAGCTGGCGAGCAGGAGCGGCTCGGCCTCGGCGAAGCGCCCTTGCTCGAGGAGGAGGAGGCCGAACCGGCCCTCGTTGTGGGCGATGGTCTGGTGCCCCGCCGGGAGTGCGCCGCGCAGCACGGCCAGGCCTTCGCGGTACGCCGCTTCCGCTGCCTCGGGCTCGCCCCGGAGGTGGAAGAGACGGCCGAGGTTGCACCGCGCCGCGCCGGTGTACCAGTGGTCATCGCCCAAGCCCATACGGTACGCCTCCAGCACGCGGCGGAAGAGGGTATCGGCGGTGGCGTAGTCGCCCTGCTCCTGGAGGGCGGCGGCGAAGTGGCTGCGCGTCGTCGCCGTGCTGATGTGGTCGGGGCCGAGGAGCTGCTCACGCGTGGCGAGGGCCTCGCGGAGGTACGGCGTGGCGCGGTCGGGTTGGCCCGCGCGCTGGAGCAGGCCGCCGAGCTGGCTCAGGCTGAGCGCGGTTTCGTAGTGGCCCGCCCCGAGGGCGGCGCGGCGGATGCGGAGGGCTTCGGTGAGGAGGCCCTCGGCGGCGGCGTAGTCGCCGCGCTCCTCGAAGAGCTTGCCGAGGTTGGCGAGGCCGGTGGCGACGCTCGGGTGGTCGGGGCCGAAGACCACGCGGTCCACGGCGATCGACTCGCGGTAGTAGGCCTCGGCCGCGTCGTAGTCGCCCTGTCGATAGAGGTTGACAGCGAGGTTGTTGAGGCTGTTGCTGAGGTCCTCGTGGGGCCTGTCGTAGAGGTTACGGCGGATCGTGAGGGCGAGGCGGTAGAGCGCTCCGGCGGCGGCGTAGTCGCCCTGGCGACTGAGGATGACGCCGAGGTTGTCGAGCGTCGCGGCGAGATCGGGGTGGCCGGGCGGGAGGTGGCGCTCGTGGAGGGCGAGGGCCTCGCGCGTGACGACCTCGGCGCTGTCGTAGGCGCCAGCGTAGATGTGAAGCTCGCCGAGGTTCACGAGGCTCTCGGCGAGGTCGAGTGGGTCGCCCTCGCGGCGGAGGTCGACGGCGCGGTGGAGGAGGGCGGCGGCGCGGTCGTACTGGCTGAGGAGGAGGTAGACCCGGCCCAGCACGTCGAGCATCTGCGCTTGCACGGCGGGCTGATCCTCTAGCGCCTCGGCCTGCTCCACGCCCTGTTCCAGGAGGGCGCGGACGCTGAGACTGTCGGCGGCGTAGGGGTCGCCGGCTTCGAAGAGACTGAGGAGGTAGTCGCTCACCTGCTCGGCCTTCGCCGCCTCGGCGAGCGCGGCGTCGCGGGCGTCGGCGAGGCGGAGCGTGTAGAACCCGACGAGGGCGACGATGAGGGCAACGACGAGGGCGGACGCCGTGATCACCTCCCGGTGCCGCCGCAGGAACTTGCCCGCGCGGTAGCCCAGCGAGTCGGGTTGAGCTTCGAGCGGCCTCCCGTCGCGGAAGCGGTCGAGGTCGCGGAGGAGCGCGTCGATCGTGCCGTAGCGCCGGGCCGGGTCCTCGTGCATCGCCGTCAGGCAGAGCACGTCGAGGTCGGCCCACGCGCGGCGGGGGATGGGGCCGGGCACACCGCCGTCGCACAACCGGGCCGAGGGGCGCTCGGGGGGCTGCTCCAGGATCAGCGCCTCGGCCTGGCCCGGCGTCAGGCCGTCGAGGTCGAACGGCAGGCAGCCGGCGAGGAGCTCATAGAGCACGACGCCGAGGGCGTAGACGTCGGTGTACGTCCCGACGGGCTCGCCGCGGATCTGCTCGGGCGCGGCGTAGGCCGGCGTCATCAACCGGAGCCCGGTCTGCGTTTGCGCGGCCGGTGCGCCGAGGCCCTCGATGGGCTTCGCGATGCCGAAGTCGAGGAGCTTCACCGCGCCGTCTGCCGTGACGAAGATGTTCGACGGCTTGAGGTCGCGGTGGATGATGGCCTGCTGGTGGGCGTAGCACACGGCGTCGCACACGTCGCGGAACAGCCGGAGCCGCTCGCCGAGGGTGCTCTCGTGTGCCGCGCAGTAGTCGGTGATCGGCTGGCCGTCGACGGCCTCCATCACGAAGTACGGTGTGCCGTCGGCGAGGACGTCGGCGCTGTAGAGCCGGGCGATCGCGGGGTGCGTGAGCGCGGCGAGCGTCTGCTCCTCGCGCGCGAACCGCTCGCGCCGGGCGGGCGAGAGGGCCGCGTCGCGGAGGACTTTAACGGCGACGCGGTGGCCGAGCCGCTCGCGCTCGGCGAGGTAGACGACGCCCATCCCGCCCTGCCCGAGTACGCCGAGCACGCGGTACGGACCGACGCGCCGGAGCGCAGGGACGGAGCCGTCGAGCACGTCGTGGGCGAGGTCGGCGAGGTCCCGGCCTTCTAACAGCGGGGCTCCGTCCGCACCAGCCGCGTCCTCCGCCAGGAGAGCCTCCACTTCCGCGACGAGGTCGGCGTCGCCGCCGCTCGCGGCGTCGAGGAACGCCAGTCGCTCGGGCTCCGGCAGGGCGAGGGCGTCGTCGAAGAGGGCCTGTACGCGTTCCCATCGGGCCGTGTCCATGTCGGCGAGGCGAGGTTCGGTGGGCGGGAAACGTCGGTTATGCAGGCGAGCGGAGTTCGCGTGCGAGCCACGCCTTCGCCAGCCGCCAGTCCCGCGCGACGGTCGATTCGGAGATGCCCATGATCTCGGCGGCCTCGGCGGCGTCGAGGCCGCCGAAGAAACGGAGTTCCACGAGCTCCGCCTGCCGCGGGCTGAAGCGGGCGAGGCGTTCGAGTGCAGCGTCGAGGGTCAGCACCTCGTCGCACTCCGTTACGGCCCCGTCGGTCCCTTCGTCGAACGTGACGAAGGCGTAGTCGCCGCCGCGTTTGAGCGCGTTGCGGCGACGCGCCGCCTCGATCAGCACCTGCCGCATGGCGCGGGCCGCGATCCGCTTGAAGTGGAGCCGCGACGAGGGGGCGAGCCGAAGCGAGGCCGCGAGCTTGAGGTAGGCCTCGTTGACGAGCGCCGTGGGGTTGAGCGTCTCACTCGCATCCCCGCTCTTCACCGTCGTGGCGAGGCGGCGCAGCTCTTCGTAGGCCGCGCTGAAGAGCCGGTCGAGGGGGACGCTGGCGTCGGGCGAGGGGCGGGCGTGCACGTGGAGGGAGAGGGGACGCGGCGAAGAAGGATTATCCGTAACGAAGAGACAATAAAGAAAGGGCTTGGGTAAATAGCAAGGGGTTCTCCCGCCGAAAGCTCGCGACGCGCAAGAGCAGGGGGCGTTCTCGTCTGCTTCCCCAGTGGGACGCGGCCGGCGCAGCACGAGGCGGTGCGCCTGATGCGGGGCCGCGGCGGCTCAGCCCACGGCCGGCTCGCCGACCTTTTCGAGCACGACGGCGGGTTCGAGCGCGCGGACCCACACGGCGTCGCCCGGCGCGAAGCGCGTGCGGCTGTCGCAGTGGACGAGGCAGTCGACGGGGCCGAGCTGGACGCGGTACGTGATGTCGTGGCCCTTGTACTCGCGGGCGAGCACGACGCCTTCGAGGCTGTCGGCGGCGTCGGGCTCGGCGGTGAGGGCGAGGTGCTCGGGGCGGATCGAGACGAGGACGGGGCCGCTCGCGGCGCGGTTGAGCTGGAGCCGGCCGAGTACGGTGTCGGCCGCGTCGCCGTCGGCCTGCGTCAGGAGGAGGTTCGTGCGGCCGAGGAACTGGGCGACGAAGAGCGTGCGCGGCGTGGTGTAAATGGCTTCCGGCGTGCCGATCTGGTCGATCCGCCCGTTCTGCATCACGGCCACGCGGTCGGCGAAGGAGAGGGCCTCTTCCTGATCGTGGGTGACGAGGAGCGCCGTCATGCCCTCGGCTTTGAGGAGGTCGCGGACGCGCTCGCGCATCTCCTGCCGGAGGAGCGCGTCGAGGTTCGAGAACGGCTCGTCGAGGAGGACGAGGCGCGGGCGCGGTGCAATCGCGCGGGCGAGGGCGACGCGCTGCTGCTGTCCGCCCGAGAGCGCGTGCGGCTTCCGCGCCTCGAACCCGCCGAGCCCGACGAGCCGGATGACATCGGCGACGCGCTGCTCGCGCTCCGCCTTCCCCATCGCCCGCAGCCCGAAGCCCACGTTGTCGCGGACCGAGAGGTGGGGGAAGAGGGCGTAATCCTGAAACACGAACCCGATCCCGCGCCGCTCTGGCGGCACCGACACGCCGTCGCCGACGAGCGTCCGCCCCCCGAGCATCACCGTCCCACCGTCGGGCCGCTCGAACCCGGCGATGCAGCGGAGCGCCGTCGTCTTCCCGCACCCGCTCGGCCCGAGGAGGGCGAACGTCTCGCCCTCGGCGACCTCGAACGAGAGGCCGTTCACGACGGGCAGCGCGCCGTCGGCGAACTGCTTCGAGAGGCAGGAGACGGTGAGGAGCACTGGATTTTGGATTTCAGATTGCGGATTGGAAAACGAGAACGGCGGAGGTAGTAGCATCGCGCCCCGCCACGGGCACCCGTAGAGACGCAACATGTTGCGTCTGGAGGGATGGCACGCCCTACGTCTTACGCTCCGCCAATAGCAGACCGACGAGCACGGTCGAGGTCAGGATCAGGACGAGGGCATAGGGCGCGGCGACGCTGAAGAGCGATTCGCTGGCCGCGCTCCACATCCGCGTCGCGAGCGACTGGAAGCCGAGGGGGGAAAGCAGGAACGTGATCGGGAGTTCCTTTAGCGCCGAGAGGAACACGAACGCGACGCTCACGACGAGCCCACGCCGCAGGAGGGGGAACGTCGCCGTGAAGAACGCCCGGAGCGGGCCGAGGCCGAGCGACCGCGCGGCCTCTTCCGTCTGCGGCGGGGCCTGGTAGAGCGCGCTCCGCAGCGGCCCGATGGCTTCGGCGAGGAAGTGGAGGGCGTAGGCGACGACGAGCAGCCCGAGCGTCTGGTACGCCCACGGCACGGCGCGGAGCGAGAAGAACACGAGCGCGAGGGCGAAGGCGAGCGGCGGCGTGGCGTAGCCGAGGTACGCGATGCGCTCGAAGGCTCGCGTCGCGCCCGACGGTTTCCGCACGCCGAGGTACGCGACCGGCAGCGCGAGGGCACCCGCAAGGATCGCTGCCGGCGCGCTCGCGCTGCACGAGTCCCACAGCGCCGCGCCGAGGTCGCCCCACGTCCCGTGGTCGGTGCTGCGCCCGAGCCAATAGAGCACCGTCACGACGGGCAGCCCGACGGAGGCGAGCCCGAGTCCGCCCGCGAAGCCGTACGCCGGAATCCGCCACCGCCCGAGCGCTGCCGGCTTCGGGCGGCGGGCGAGGCCCTGTCCGGCGCGGTGGAACCGCTGCCCGCGCAGCAGCCGCGCCTCGCCGAGCAGGAGCGCGCCCGTCAGCGCGAGCAGCATCAGCGCCAGCCACGCCGCGTACACCCGGTCGTACGAGGCGGCGTACTGGAGGTAGATCGCGTAGCTGAACGTCTCGAACCGCATCAGCGACACGACGCCGAAGTCGCCGAGCACATGCAGCGCGATGAGGAGGCCGCCCGAGAGGAACGCCGGGCGGAGCTGCGGCAGCACGACGGAGCGCACGACTTCGCCCCGGCCCACGCCGAGCGACCGCGCCGACTCCTCCAGCGCCGGGTCGAGCCCGAGGAGGGCCGAGCGGAGGCCGAGGAAGAGGTACGGGAAGGTGTAGAGGCTCAGCGCCAGCCACGCCCCGACGAACCCGCTCGGCCGCGGCACGACGAGGCCGGTGAGGCTCGCGAGCGTCCCGTTCGGCCCGGCCGTGGCGAGCAGGGCGTACGCCATGACGTAGCCCGGCACCGCGAGCGGGAGCACGCCGAGGAGCGTGAACGCCCGCCGCGCTCGCAGATCCGTCCGCGTCACGAGCCACGCGAGTGGGAGCGCGAGCGCCGTCGCGAGCGCGAGCACGGCCGCCGCGAGCGCCACCGTGTTCCCAAGCAGCCGGAGGTTCCGCATCCGGAAGACGAGCGACGCCAGCTCGCCCGCGTCGGCTCCGAACGCCCGCACCACGAGATACCCGAGCGGCACCACGACGCCCACGACGACGAGCGCCGCCGGCAGCCACAGGTACCACCGGGCGACGAGCGACGAACGGCGGGCGGCAAGCGTCGGCATCGTCACCCCCTCATCCTGGACCTCGCCGTAGAGACGCAGCATGCTGCGTCTCTACCTCGGCCCGATTCGCAGGCCCTGCTCACAGCAGGTCTTCGTCGCGCAGGAGCCGGAGCGTCCCGTCCATGTCGCGCAGCCGCTCGAAGTCGAGGTCAGGGCCGAGTTGGAGAGCTTCGTCAAAGGGCATGAAGTAGGCCGGGAGGCGGGCGCTTCGCACGACGGGGTACTCGAAGACGGTCTCGGCCGCCGCCGTTTGCGTCTCGGCGGAGAGCAGATAGTTCAGAAACAGGAGGGCGTTATCGCGGTGCGTCGCCGTCGCGAGGACGCCGGCGCCGGTCACGAGCGCGAGGTTGCCGACGTCGCCGGGCGCGAAGCGGTGAATGGCCACGGGCGCGTCGCTGCCTTCCATCTCCTCACCCTCCTCGCCGCCGTGCAGCACGCGGAGGACGTAGTAGTGGTTCGTCAGCGCCACGTCGATCTCGCCGGCGGCGAGGGCTTCGAGCATCGGCGTGTTCGAGCTGTACGCCTTCGGCTCCAGGTCCTTCATCCCTTCGAGCCACGTCCGCGTCGTGTCGGTGCCGTACGTGATCTCCATCGCCGTGACGAAGTCCTGGAAGCTGGAGTAGGTCGGCGTCCAGCCGATCCGTCCGCGCAGCGCGTCCAATTCGGGGAGGTCCAGCACCGAAGCGGGAAGCGAGGCCGCGTCGACGCGCTGCGGGTGGTAGGCGAGCACGCGGAAGCGCGTCGTCACCGGCACCCAGAGCCCGCTCGACGGGACGAAGGCAGCGGGCATCCCGAGGAGGCTGTCGGGCAACTGAGTGAGGAGCCCCGCGGTGTTCGCCGCGCCGAGTGCGCCGGACGTGTTCGCCCAGAACAGATCGGCCGCGCTCCGGTCACCCTCTTCTTCGAGCGCCGCGAGCAGCTCGGCGTCGCGGCCGTAGCGGACCTGCACGTCGATGCCGGTCTCCTCGCGGAAGCGGTCCACGATGGGCTCGACGAGGGCCTGGCTGCGGCCTGCGTAAACGACGAGTTCGCCCGGCGCGGCAGTTTCGCCGTCAGCGGGAGCGGGCTGCTCCTCGCTGCCGCACGCGGCGAGGGCGAGGAGGAGAAATAGGGTGAGGGAGGGGGCGAGGAAGCGGCGCATCGGGGTGTGGTCTTGTTTAGATCGGATCAAAATAAGGTAGCCAACACCTCCGGGCGCGAGTTCGAGAACACCGTGAAATGCCGGGGGCCGCACAGACCCCTTCGGCCGCATTCGCCTGCCAGATCCGTAGGGGCGGACCCACGTGTCCGCCCGGCTCAAAAGAAACCGGCTCAAAAGAAAAGGGCCCCGGCGATGCGTCGCCGGGGCCCTGGAGAAAAGCGCGGAGATGTGGTTACGGGACGTGGATGAGCCGCCGCGTCGCCGTCTGGCTCCCCGCCGTCAGCCGGACGAGGTAAAGCCCGGGCGGGAGGTCGCGCGCGGCGAACGTCACCTCGTGCGTGCCGGCCGGTCGCGTGCCCTCGGCGACCGTCGCCACCCGACGGCCGAGCGCGTCGAAGACTTCGAGGCGGATCTCGGTCGGGGCGGGGAGGGCGAACGCCAGCGTCGTCGCGTCGCGGAACGGGTTCGGGAACGGCGCGTCGAGCGCGAAGGCGCGAGGCGCCGTCTCGTCGTCGTTCGCCGTCGGGAGCGGGGCGAAGTCGAACTGCGCGTAGACCGGGAGGTGGTCCGAGGTCGTGTTGACGTAGTTGGGAATCGCGGCGAGGAGCGCGTCGTAGCGGCGGGCCGAGCCGGCGACGAAGCTCGTCGCGAGGGGGCGCGTGACGAGGAGGTGGTCGAGCGTCGAGCCCGACGTGCACGACTGGTTCGAGCAGAATGTCGCCACGTTCGCGAGGTCGAGCGGGTAGGTGGCGAAGGTGTAGTCGTCCTCGTCGTCGCGGAAGTTCTGATACGGGGACGTCTCGCCGTTAAAGATCGAGTTGCGCAGCTCGTCGTTGAGGTCGCCGAGGACGATCACCGGGGCGTCGATCGCGAGGAAGTTGTCGACGTAGTTCTTCAGTGCGGCCGAGGCGTCGACGCGGCGGTTGTAGCTCTGGGAGTCGCCGCAGCACTTGGCGTGGACGTCGATGAAGCGGACGTTCGCGACGGTCGTATCCGGCAGCGTAATGTCGGCGCGGAGCAGGAGCGGGGGCCGCGAGGCGAACTCGAACGAGAAGTCGTTGAGGATGGTCGTCGCTTGCAGGAGGTTGACCACGTCGGTGCGGTAGATGAACCCGTAGCCGAGGGAGCCCGTCCCGTTCGTCCACGTGCCGGCCCAGCCGTCGCCGAGGCGCTCCACGATCTCGTCGAAGGCGAACCGATCGTTCACCTCTTGCAGAGCCCAGAGGTCGATCTCGGCCTGTTGAAGGACGGCGAGGACGTTGTCGATCTGCGTCTGGCCACCCTCGTCGAAGCGCTCGATGTTCCACGTCGCCACGTCGAACGTGGCGGGCGTGCCGACGGCGGGGACGTCCTGCGCGGCGGCGGAGCCGAGGGTGAGGAGGAGCGTGAGGAGGAGTAACATGGGGCGCATAAGCAAGGGCGGGGTGAGAACGGCCTAGTTCCTTTCAACTTGCGTGCCGGGGCGCGGGTCCCTGCAGAACGCGTCAAAACGGAGCGAAGACGCGAAGATAGGCCGCGCCGGTGCCCTCTCCCGTGAACAGTCGTTTAGCTTTGTACCGACGCTAGTCCCATTCGCACGACCCGATTCGCATGAGCACCGAGAGCCCGCTCGCCCACGAACCCGTCCTCCGCACCGTCGGCGCCGTCGCCGACCGCCTCGGGATCGAGGCCTACGCCGTCGGCGGCGCCGTCCGCGACGGCTTCCTCGGCCGCCCGACAACCGACCTCGACTTCGTCTCGATCGGCCCCGGGAGCGGGATCAAGCTGGCCGAGGCGGTCGCGGAAGAGATGGGCGGGCGCTCGGTCCACGTCTACGAGCGCTTCGGCACGGCCGCGATTCGTCTGCCGGAGAAGGAGGGGGGGCTCGTGCTCGAGTTCGTCGGCGCGCGGAAGGAGAGCTACCGGAAGGACTCGCGCAAGCCGCTCGTCGAGGACGGGACGCTGGAGGAGGACCAGAGCCGGCGCGACTTCACGATCAACGCCCTCGCCGTCGCCCTCAACGCCGAGCGCTTCGGGAACGTGCTCGACCCGTTCGGCGGCGTGATCGACCTCGTCGGCAAGAAGCTCCGCACGCCGCGCGACCCGCGCGAGACGTTCGAGGACGACCCGCTGCGGATGCTCCGCGCCGCCCGCTTCGCCGCTCAACTCGGCTTCACCGTCGACACCGAGGCGCTCCGGGCGATGCTGGAGAAAGCGCGCCGCGTCGAGATCGTGAGCCAGGAACGGATCACCGACGAGCTGCAGAAGATCGTCGCGTCGCCGCGCCCGTCCGTCGGGTTCAAGATCCTTCACACCGCCGGCATCCTCCGCCTCGTCTTCCCCGACCTCACCGCGCTCGAAGGCGTCGAGACCGTCGGCGGGCAGTCGCACAAGGACAACTTCTACCACACGCTCGAAGTGCTCGACAACGTGGCCGAGGCGACGGCGGACTGGGAGCCCGAGCGGGCACTGTGGCTGCGGTGGGCCGCGCTCCTCCACGACATCGCTAAGCCCGAGACGAAGCGGTTCACGAAGGAGTCCGGCTGGACCTTCCACGGCCACGAGGACCGCGGCGCGCGCAAGGTGCCCGGCCTCTTCCGCGACCTCAAGCTCCCGCTCGACGAGCGCATGGCGTACGTCCAGCAGCTCGTCGCGCTCCACCACCGCCCCGTCGCCCTCGTCGACGACACGGTGACGGATTCCGCCGTCCGCCGCCTCCTCTTCGACGCCGGCGACGCCATCGACGACCTCATGCTGCTCGTCCGCGCGGACATCACCTCGAAGAACCCGCAGCGTGTCCGCCGCTACCTCAATGCCTTCGACCGTGTGGAAGAGAAGTTCGTCGAGGTCGAGGAGAAGGATCAGCTACGCCACTTCCAGCCGCCCGTCGACGGGCACGAGATCATGGAGGTGCTCGGCGTGGAGGAGGGCGTCGCCGTCGGGATCGTGAAGGAGTGGACGCGCGAGGCGATCCTCGAGGGCGAGATCCCAAACGAGCACGACGCGGCGTACGCCTACCTCGTGGAGCGGAAGGACGAAGCCCTCCGCCGCGCCGACCTCTTCGACGAGGTCGTGCGCTCGCTGGAGGGGCCGGAGCGCGCGGCGACGGGCGCCATCAAAGAGGCCGTGTTCTGGGGCGAGGTCCCCGCCGAGCACGCCGCCGCGCTCGTCTACCTCGGCGAAGTAAAAGCGGGCGCGCTGCAGAACGGCGAGGCGTAACGGGGCGGAGTTGCAACTCTGGAGCGAGGTGCCTATCCTCCCGCGCTCCCGTTCAGCCTCCGGTCCGCTCATGTCGATTCGTCCCCGCTTATTCCTCAGCGCCCTCGTCGCGCTGTGCGTATCCACCGCTGCCGCCGCGCAGCCCGCGACGTCGCCGTACGTATTCAGCGAGCGCGTCGGCCCGGAGATCGACGCGGCGGAGCGGACGTACTTCGGGCTCTTCCCCGGAGCCGGAGCCGGCGCCTCGGCTCGGGCGTACGCCGCGGGCGACAGCGTGGAGGTCGTCGTCGCGGACGCCGGGGAGCCGGAGATGCGGGTGACGATGTCGCGCGGGACGGCGGAGGCGCTGGGCCGGTTCATCGAGACGTTCGAGCAGGCCGAAGCGGCGTTCTACAACCCGAACTGGCAACGCGTCTCCCGCCTCGTCCGCCCCGACGTGCCCGTTCCGTACGTCGAGCCGCGCCGTGACGTGGACCTCGATGTCGGGGAGCGGCGCTACAGCGGGGCGGTGCTCGCCGTCTCGGATTCCCTCGTGCTGATCCAGCCGGGGGAGGCTCCGTACGACTGGCGGCTCCGCAACGCGCTCGCTGTTCGGAGCGCCGACATCGAGCGGGTCGCGTTCGGGCCGAGGGGGATCGAGCGTTACGGTAAGGTCGCGCCGCTGGTGGGTGGGGGAGCGGGCGCGCTGGTGGGGATCGCCAGTGTCGCTGTCACAAGCAACGATCTGGGATCGTCGCGCGGGGTGTTCGCCATCCCACTGCTGGCCGTGCTCGGCCACGAACTGACCCGGAAGCTGTGGCCCCGCCCGGCCTCGCCCGGAGCGTTGGAGGAGCGGCGGGGAGCCCTGGCTGAGCGGGCACAGTTCGGAGCGGGGCGGCAACCGTACGACCTGCCTCGCCTCACCTCGCTCGAAGGGCAACAGGGGTACGAGTACGAACCGGTGCCCGACCCCTCACGTCTGTCGCCGTTCCGTCGGTGGTATCAGCAGTACGGCGTGCTCAGCGTGGGATTCATGGGCGTCGGCACAGTGGCGACGAGTCCCGAAAGCTCGGTCTACACCGAGTTCGTCCGAGGCATCGGGGAGCGGGAGCAGTCCAACCTCCGGAACGACCTCGGCGTCGTCGGCGGCGTGGACGTGTCGTTGCGCCCGGTGCCGTGGGTACGGGTCGGCGGGACGTGGTTGTCGCGGGATGACACGGACGTGGCGGAAATCGGTGCGGAGGTGGTCAACGTGCAGCCGGCGTCCTTGCGCGGGTATGCCGAGGCGGTGCTTCCGCTGCCGTCGTTCGCAGGGGTGCGGGTGGATATTGCAGCGGGGATGGGAAGAGAAGGGAGCGAGATGGTGGTAGAGCGGGCGGTCGCGCCCGGCACTAACCCACGAGTGGCATACCGGGCAGAGCAAAGTTGGAGCAACACGTTCTGGCAGGGCACCGCCGAGGTGTTCACGTCGCGGCGGGCGTCGTTCTTCGTGCGGCTTACCTACCGCTCCTTCTCCCAGACGGTCCCCGTGGAGGAGATCGAAATCCAGGTGATGAGCCTGCCGGGCACGACGTCGTACCGGCTGGACGCTCACGACGTGCGGTTCGAGGGGTTCACGGAGGTGATGTGGGGGACCCGCCTCCACCTGTAACTGGTCCGCCTACTCCGATCGTCAACGCTCTGTCCTCCTATGCCCGCCCGTTCCCACGCCCGCCGCGGCTCGCTCCTCGCGCTGCTCGCCCTCGCATTCACCGTTGCCGCCTCGGCGCAGCCCGCAACTTCACCGTACGTGTTCAGCGAGCGCGTCGGCCCGGAGATCGACGCGGCGGAGCGGACGTACTTCGGGCTCTTCCCCGGAGCCGGCGCCGGTGCCTCGGCGCGGGCGTTCGTCGACGGGGAGCGCGTGCGCGTGGTGATCGCGCGGCCGGGCGGCGACTCGACGCTGACGGTGACGCGCGGGGCGGCTGAAGCGCTGGGTCGGTTTATCGAGACGTTCGAGCAGGCGGAGACGGCGTTCTACAACCCGAACTGGCAGCTCGTCTCGTCCTTCGTGCGCGCGGACGTGCCCGTCCCGTACGCCGGGCCGGCGCGCGCCGCTACGTTCTTCGTGGACGGCGGGCGGTACCGGGGGCACGCGACGTACGCGAGCGACGAGGTGCTGCTGATCGACCAGAGCGGGACGCCGTTCGATTGGCGCACGTACGGCGGCCGGTCGGACCTCGCGCTGCGCGCGTCGGAGGTGGAGCGCGTCCAATTCGCGCCGGGTTGGATCGCGCGGCCGTACGTCGTGCTGGCGGGCGTGCCGCTCGGCATCGCAGTGAACGAGTGGCTGATGGGGTTCGACGCGCGCGGCCCGGACAACGTGCTCGAACGGCGCATCTTCGCGGCGGCGTTCGGGGCGGCGGCGGTCAAGGTGTTCTCTATCGTCTACGCCCGCACGCGGTCCTACGAGCGGGCGCTCCCGGCGCTGGAGGCGGCGGCGTGGTTCACGCGCGACGAGCCCGTGCTCGAGTTGCCAGCGGAGTCAGTGCTCCTCCGGCAGACGGAGGCGGACCGGCCCGCGCCGACGCCGGTGTGGAGGGGGAGCTTCGGCTGGCTCAGCGTGGGGACGGGGAGCGCACCGCTCGGCGAGAACAGGCAGACGTACGACTTCTTCTCCGGCTTCGACCCGGACGCCGATCCCGAGCGCGAGGTGCGCTACGAGAACGCGGGCGCTCGGCTGGAAGCCGCCGCCGCCGTCCGCCCCCTCGCGTGGCTCGACATCGGCGCGGGCGTCTACATCACGTCGGCGGAGCGGCCCGATCCTGTCGGATCCCGCGCCGTCCCGTACGCCGAACTCGAAGAGGTCGCCTACAGCCAGCCGTTCTTCCGCGTGTTCGCCGATGTGGACGTGCTGCGGCTCGCGCTGGGCCAGAGCCGGTTCGGGCTCGAAGTCGGCGGCGGCCTGCTCCGCTCGGAATCGGCGGTCGCCTTCGACGTGTCGAACGTGATCGGGCGAGCGGACCGACGGTTCACGTACGAGCCGGCCGGGTATGACCTGACGGAGGCCGGGTTCACCCCGTTCTATCAGACGACGCTGAGCGTCGGGCTGGCGCGGGAGACGTCGGCGTACGCGAGTATCATCGCCCACAGCGCGCCCGACGTCGACGTGCCGTTGTTCGAAGCCGGGCTCGACTTCGACCCGGAGGTGACGGTGTTCCGCGTCGAGCCCCATACGGTCTCGTTCGACTACGTCACGGTGAGCGCCGGCGTCCGGCTCGGCTTCTAGCGGGCCGAGGCGTCGTAGCTTCGGCCCCTCACGTCCCCGATGCCGATGCCCCTCCGCCTCCTCCCGCTTTTCCTGCTCGCCCCGCTGGCGGCGGCGCAGCCCGCGCCGTTCGAGACCCTCGCGCTGAGCGCCAGCGGCGTGAGCACGCTCGCCGGGGCGCCGTACACGGATTTCTGGGACCCCGGCCTCGGCGTCGAGCTCCGCGTCGCGACGCCGTTCTACCTCGGCCGGGTGGCGGGCGGCGTCGTGGTGGCGCCGCACGAGACGTTCGACGCGGCGATCCCGGACTACCTCGCGCTCTACTTCTTCGGCGCGTGGAGCACCGAGATCCCTCTGCCCGGCGGACTCCGGCTCGCGCCCGGCGTGCAGGCCGGCCTCTTCCGCATGCAGTTCGACGCGGACGACGCGGCGTCCGTCAACAACGAGGCCGAGTTGGCGGCGGGGCCGGAGGTCTGGCTGAGCGTGCCCGTCGCGCGCGGCTGGCGCGTGCAGGCGGGCGCGGGCGCCGTCCGCCTCTTCACCAACGAGCGGATCGACCTCGGCTTCGCGCGACTCGGCGTGAGCCGGACGGTGCTGACGCCGGGCTGGCTCCGGGACTTCCTCCGATGACGCCCGCCCTCCTCCTCGCCCTGCTGCTCGCCATCGCCCCCGCCGACACGACGGACGGGCCGAGTGCGCCGCCCGATCCCGCGCGGCAGGTCGTCACGCGCGCCGAGATCGAGGCGGCCGGGCTCTACCGCCTGCCCTACCTCTACCGCCTCATCGACGGCGTCCGCACAGCGACGATCGATGGCTTCGCGTGGCGCGCAGACTTCGGCGGCGGCGACCCGTTCGGTGCCGAGGCGTGGACGCTCCTCGTGGACGGCGAGCGCGTCGACATGGCGATCTTCGGCGAGCAGAACCTCTCGCTCGTGCCTGTCGCCATCACGCAGGTCGATTCGGTCGAGGTCTGGCGGGTGCCGCGCGTCGTGGCGGGAACGTTCGCGCACGGCGGCGTGCTGCACATCCACACGAACCGCGTACCGCACGGCGTGACGGCGCGCGGCGGTTTCGGGATCGGCAACGAGGTCGGCGACCCCGGCCCGTACCGCTATATCCCCGAGCGAACCTCGCGCAACGTGGACAAGTTCGGCGGCGACTACGAGGCGCTCGCGAGCGTCGGCGGGGCGGACGTGCGGGGGCAGGCGCGGTTCAAGCTGCTCCGGTTCTACGCCACCGACTTCGCCTCCGTAGCGCGCAATCAGGCGGCGATCGGCGGCGACAATCCGGCGCTCCGGCTCTTCGCCCCGGCGCTCCGCGTCGAGGCCGACGCGCTCGGCGGGACGCACGCGCTCGGCCTGCTCGGCGGCGGGGCGACGGACCTGTGGTTCTTCCAACCCTTCGGCCGCGAACTGCCGGTGCGTCGGCTCTACGGGCAAGCCGGGCTCCACGGGTTCGTGCCTGTCGCGCCGCGCGCGACCCTCGGTTACCGGCTGTCAGTTGCCGAGAACCGGCTCGACGAGTGGGACCGCTCGGCGCTCGACCTCGACCCTCGCTGGCAGGCGCGGACCGTGCGCGGCGGGCTCGACGGGCGCTGGCAGGGCCGGACGTTTGCCGCGACGCTCGGCGGTGAGGTCGAGCGCGTGGATGCCGGCGGGGTCGACGGGTTCACGCTGGGCACCCTCACGGGCACGCTCGCGCGGACGGCGCCGGGGCAGCAGCAACGCCTCGACGCGGCGCTCGCGTCGGCGGGCGGCGATCTCGCGGCGAGCGCGGTGCTCGGCACGCGGCACGCGCTCCGGCCCGGCCTCACGCTCGGCGCGACGGCGGCGCTCACGCAGCGGCTCCCGGAGCAGACGGGCCGCTTCGCCTTCTGGCAGGCGCGCGGCTACGCCGCCTTCGATCCCGAGCTGACCGTCGAGCGGCGGGCCGAACTGACGACGACGACGGAGGCGCTGCTGCGCGTCGACGCGGCGGCGGCGCTCACGCCCTCGGTCACGCTCGAAGCCGATGTGGGGGTGCGGAACGTGCGCGGCCTCGCGCTCGAAACGCAGCCGGCGGCGCCGGACCCGGACGTGCGGGCGCAGGCGCGGGTGCTCGTCGTGGAGCCGGATGCGTCGGGACAGGTGGCGAGCGGTCGGGTGGCGGTGCGCACGGCGCGGGGCCGGTGGCGGGCGCGGGCCTTTTACGACGGCCGCGTGCCCCTCGGCGGCGACGCCGCGTTCGAGCGGGCGTGGGAGGCCGTGCCCCGGCACCATGCGGGCGTGGAGGCCGTCGTCTCGCCCGACGCCGGGTTCACGCTCTCCGGCTCGCTCGTCCACCGCTCCGGCGCGCGGTGGCCCGCCTACGCCGCGCTCGGCAGCGGGAACGACGGGCTCTACGACGCGGAGATTCCGGCGGTGTGGCTGCTCGACGCCGCGCTCGAAAAAGACCTCTGGCAGCGGCGGCTCCGGCTCAGTCTGCTCTTCCGCAACCTGCTCAACCAGGAGGAGCGCTATCACCCCGTCGGCGCCGCGCTCGACCTCCGGTTCTATCTCCGGCTGGAGCTGCGGCTCGGCGCGTGAGGCGGCACCGAACGGGGAGGCCCGGTGAAATCCTTCCGAAACGATACGGGAAGCGGCCGACGCAGACGATACGGCGTGTCGGCGGGCGGGCGTCGGTCCCCTCGGGCCGGGTCCCGTCCGTAGCTTTCCCTGCTCCCTCCATACCACCTCTTCCGAACTGTCATGGCTCCTCCGCTCCGCGTCGGCATCCTCACCGGCGGCGGCGACTGCCCCGGCCTCAACGCCGTCATCCGCGCCGTCACCAAGAGCCTCATCACGCGGTGCCAGGCCGACGTGATCGGCTTCGAGGACGGCTTCCTCGGCCTCATCGAGCGCCGCTCGCGCCGGCTCCACTTCTCCGACGTCTCCGGCATCCTCACCGCCGGCGGCACGATCCTCGGCACCTCGAACAAGGCGAACCCCTTCGGCTTCTACAAAGAGGGCGGCGCCGACGTCTCGGACCGCGTCGCGCAGTACGTCGAGGACCTCGGGCTCACCGCGATCGTCGCGATCGGCGGGGACGGGACGATGTCGATCGCGCACGGGCTCCAGGAGAAGGGCGTCAACATCGTCGGCGTGCCGAAGACGATCGACAACGACCTCGTCGGGACGAGCCGGACGTTCGGGTTCGACACGGCGGTCTCGATCGCCACCGAGGCGCTCGACCGGCTCCACTCGACGGCCCAGAGCCACCACCGCGTGATCGTGCTCGAGACGATGGGCCGCTACGCCGGGTGGATCGCGCTCTACAGCGGCGTGGCCTCCGGCGCCGACATCATCCTCATCCCCGAGTTCGAGTACGACGTGGAGGAGGTGGCGCGCGTCTGCCGCCGCCGCCAGCACGGCGGGCAGAAGTTCACGATCATCGTCGTGGCCGAGGGCGCGAAGCCGAAGGGCGGCGAACTCGCCATCCAGCAGCTCATCGCCGACAGCCCGGACCCCATCCGCCTCGGCGGCGCCTGCAACGTCCTCGCCTCCCAGCTCCAGCCGCTCGTCGAGAGCGAGATCCGCACGACGATCCTCGGCCACGTCCAGCGCGGCGGCACGCCGACATCGTACGACCGCACGCTCGCCACGGCCTTCGGCTCCTACGCCGCCGCCATGGTCGAGGACCGGAAGTTCGGGCGCATGGTGGCGCTCTACGAGAACCGCCTCCGCAGCGTCCCCTTCATCGAGGTCGCCAACAAGACGCGGACGGTGCGGCCGGACTCGCCGATGGTGGCGGCGGCGATCGCCGTCGGGACCTCGTTCGGCGTGCCCGACCTCGACGTAGCGCTCGAAGGCGACGCCGTCTCCGGCGCCGTCTCGTAGAGCGGCTCCGCCCGCTTTCCTGTCATCCTGCGCGGAGCGAAGGATCTCTCCAATTACTAACCCTGAGGGCCAGCGCGCAGCGTTGTGCTAGACCAGCGCGCTGCACCCGGGAGAGGTCCTTCGACTCGCGGCGCTCGCTCAGGATGACAAGAGCGAAGGTGGAGACTGTGCGGGCTCAGGGGACGGCCTCGGCGGGCAGCGCCTTCGGGGCGTCGGCCCCGTTGCGGTAGAGCATGTCCCGGTCGAGGAGGTAGGCGAACCCCTCGCGGAAGGCCTCGACGGACGTGCTCGCCGTGGCCGCGAACTTCGCCAGCTCGTGCGGGTCCTCGAAGTCCTCGCGGCTGAGCCGGAGCATGTAGCTCCGCGCGATGTGGTAGCTCTCGCCGGTGACGTCGACGGTGCGGACCTGCGCGCGGCCCGTTGCCGGGTCGAGGATCTCCTGGAACGGGAGCGGGACGAAGCGGCCGCCCTGCATCGAGACCATCGCGGCGTTGCCCCCGCCGAGGAGGAATTGCGCGGCGGAGTAGCCGAGGTCGCGGGTGTACTCCATGTCGAACGGGATGGGGTCGGAGCAGCGGAGTTCGTAGCCGATGTTCTTCGCGATGATCGTCGCCTTGAGCCCGAACTCGGCGAGGCGCTCCTGCACGCGGTACTTCACGATCTCGCCGAACGAGACCTCGGCGAGCCGGATGTTGCCGTGGGCGTCGCGCTCGACGGATTCGAGGATTTCGAGGTCGGACGGGTCGAGCTGCGCGAGGAGCCCTTCGGCGAGGATCGCCACGCCGTCGGTGCGGCCGTACGAGAGCCGCTTGACGATCGCGCCGACGAGGATGTCGACGACGTGTTCGAGCCGGATCACGTCCTCGGGGAACTCCTCGGGGATGAGTGTGATCGTGGCGCCGGCGGCCTTCCCGATGCCGAGGGCGAGGTGGCCCGCCGAGCGGCCCATCGTGACCACGAAGTACCACCGGCTCGTCGTCCGCGCGTCGACCATGAGGTTCTCGACGAGTTCGACGCCCATGTGCCGCGCCGTGTTGAACCCGAACGTCGGCGTCCCGTGCGGGAGCGCGAGGTCGTTGTCAATCGTCTTGGGGACGTGGACGACGCGGATCCGCCCGGCGGCGCGCTCCTCGACCTTCATCGCGCTGTAGGCCGTGTCGTCGCCGCCGATCGTGATGAGCTTGTCGACGTTGAGGCGGAGCAGGCTTGTGACGGCGTTCTCGAGGTGGTCGGGCTGCTTCGTCGGGTTGTCGCGGGCGATGCCGATGTAGGAGCCGCCGCGGAAGTGGATCCGGCTGACTTCCTCCACGGTCAGGTTCTCGACGTGGTCGATGTCGCCGCGCATGATCCACTTGAACCCGTCGCGCACGCCGACGACCTCGACGCCGTCCTGGATGGCGCGGATCGTGGCCGCGCCGATGACGCTGTTGATGCCGGGGGCGGGGCCGCCGCCGACGAGGATGGCGAGCTTCTTGGGCGCTTTGGACATGGCGATGCGGGGTGGGCGAGACGGGAGGCCAACGCAACGTAAACGGTGGCGAGGCGGCACGTTGCCGGGAAATCCCGCGCACCGCCGCCGGGGCCCCCGCCACCCGAGGAGCGTCCCGCGTGGTCGGCGCATCGGAGCGTGATCCTCCGGCGCGCTCGCGCGTACAACGGCCGCCTCTCCGCTCACCCACGCCCCTCCCCGATGCACGTCTTCCTCACCGGCGCCACCGGCTTCGTCGGCCACCACGTCCTCCGCGCGCTCCTCGAACGCGGCCACAGCGTCCGCTGCCTCCTCCGCGAGGGCTCGCGCGACCAGCTCGAAACGGGCGAGGCCGCCGTCGTCGAGGTCGACTCGTCGAAGGACTCCGTCGTGGAGGAGATGGAGCACGGCGCGGCGGCGGGCGAGGCCGGGGCGAATCCCACCGCCGCCCCCGTCGAGATCGTCTACGGCGACGTCACGGACCTCGACACGATCGAGGGCGACCTGCGCGGGTGCGACGCCGTCGTCCACCTCGTCGGGATCATCGAGGAGAACAAGCCGAAGGGCGTCACCTTCGAGCGCATCCACGTCAAGGGCACGCGGACGGTCGTCGAGCAGGCGAAAGCCGCCGGGGTCAGCCGGTTCATCCACATGAGCGCGAACGGCGCGCGCGAGGACGGCCCCTCGGCGTACCAGCGGACGAAGTGGCAGGCCGAGGAGATCGTCCGCGCCGCCGGGTTCGACACCCACGTCATCTTCCGCCCGTCGATCATCTTCGGCGACCCCGGCGCCGAGCGCGTCGAGTTCGCGAGCCGCCTCGCCGACACGCTCGTCGGCCCGTTCCCCATCCTCCCGATCCTCGGCGACGGGCAGTACCGGCTCCAGCCGGTCCACGTCACCGCCGTCGCCGCCGCCTTCGCCGAGGCCGTCACGATGGCGCTCCCGGATGGGCACGCGGCGTACTGCGTCGCCGGGCAGGAGGAGGTCACGTTCGACGAGACCGTGGACCGCATCGCGCGCGGGATGGGCAAGCGCCCGAAGCCGAAGCTCCACCAGCCGATGTGGCTCGCCCGGACGCTCGTGAGCACGGCCGGCGAGGTCGGGCTCCTGCCGATCTCCCCGGCGCAGTTCGAGATGCTCGTCGCGGGCAACACGTGCGACGCCTCCGCCTTCTGGGCCGACTTCGACGTGACCCCGATCCCGTTCACGCCCGAGCACCTCGGCTACCTCCGCGACGAGGCGTAGCGGCGAGCCCTGCCGTCGCCGTCGTACCTTGAACGCTCCCCCAACCCTCCAGACTTCCCCGCTCATGTTCTGCCGTTCGTGCCTCGCCCTCGCTCTCGTCCTGACCCTCTCGCTCACCGCCTGCGGCACGGACGAGTCCACGCAGGAGCCGCCCGAGTCCGTCCAAGAGACTCCCGCCGAAGCCGCCGTCTCGACGGAAGCCGTCGCCGGGACGTACCGGCTCGTCGCCGTCGATGACGTCCCGCTGCCCGCCCGCGCCGGCGCCGTTGACGAGTGCGAGGTGCAGCTCTCCGAGGGCCGCCTCACCCTCACCGCCGACGCCGAGTACGACCTCGACGTGCTCGCCCGCGCCGTGTGCGACGCGGAGGAGGACGAGGAGGCGCAGATGATGGACCGCGCCACGAGCGAGGGCGTCTACACCGTCCAGGGCTTCGAGCTCCGCTTCGGCCCCGCCGTCACGCCCGTCGAGGAAGGCGCCTACGAGGACCGCCTCGCCGAGGAACTCGTGGAGGACGACCTCGAAGAGGCGATGGAGGACGCCGACGCCACGCCCGATCTCTACGACGCGGGGCAGTTCGCCGGCGTCGGCGTGCTCCGCGACAGCCTCCTCACCGTCCGCCTCGACGACGAGCCCACGACGCTCTCATTCGTGAAGGAGTAGGACGGCCGTGAGAGTAGGGCTCCAACCGTCCCATGCTGTCATCCTGAGCGGAACGGAGTGGAGTCGAAGGATCTCTGCGGGCGAAGCATCGCCAGCCTGCTGAAACCATGCCCGGACAGATCCTTCGACTGCGGCCTGCGGCCTTCGCTCAGGATGACGAAATGAGGTGAGGCGGTCACGATAGCAGGGTCGTTCGTGAAAGAGGAGTGCAGCGTGGGCGGCGGGCGGCCCCGGCCCCCGCGCGGCCCCGCGCCGCGCCTATCTTCCCGCGTCCCCCACGCCCACCGCTCCCCCTCGATGCAGGAAGACTCCACGCCCCCGGCGGACGCCGCCCCGGAACCGCTCGTCCTCTCGGAAAAGAAGTACGTCGCTATCGCCGGCAACATCGGCGCGGGCAAGAGCTCGCTCACACGCGTCCTCTCCAGCTACTTCAAGTGGGAGGCGTTCTACGAGCGCGTCGACGACAACCCGTACCTCTCGGATTTCTACGACGACATGCGGCGCTGGAGCTTCAACCTCCAGGTGTTCTTCCTCTCCAGCCGCTTCGCCCACCAGCGCGACATCGAGGCCGCCCCACACTCGATCGTGCAGGACCGCTCGATCTACGAGGATGTCGAGATCTTCGCCCGCAACCTCTACGAGATGGGGCTGATGGACGGGCGTGACTTCGAGAACTACCAGGAGCTCTTCGCCCTCATGACGAGCTACCTCCGCCCGCCGGACCTCCTGATCTACCTCCGCGCGAGCGTCCCCACACTCGTCCGCCAGATCCAGTCCCGCGGCCGCGACTTCGAGTCGAACATCCGCATCGACTACCTCGAACGGCTCAACACGCACTACGAGGACTGGGTCAGCCGCTACGACCTCGGCCCGAAGCTGATCGTGGAGACGGACGAGCTCGACTTCGTGAACGCCGACCCCGACCGGTTCGAGATCCTGAGCCGCGTCGAGAGCCGGCTCTACGGGCTGTTTCCCGAGCTGACGGGATGAAGGGGGACGAACGGAAGCGGGGACGGGCGGAAGCGGGAAACAACCGAGGCGGCGGTCGGGACGAGGGTCTTCCGCTCTTCCATACCTCCGCTCTTCCGCTCCTCGCCCTCCTCGCCCTCCTCGCCCTCTCGACGCCGGCTCGCGCGCAGGTGCTAGACTCGGCGGCCGTCGCCGACTCGCTCGTCGTGCCGGCTGACACGCTCGTTGCCCCCGTCGATTCGCTGGGCGTGCCTGCCGACACGACGGCGCGGCGGCGGCCGAGCCCGCTCCCCGTCGGCTTCGCGGGGCCGGAGCCGGGGCTCGTCGCGGGCAGCATCCCGGCGCGGGCGCCGGTGTTCCACGCGGCGGCGCTCCTCGGCGAGCGGCCGGGCGCGTTCCACTACGACCTCGGCGTGCCGGGCTGGGCCGACGGCGTCGCTTTCGGCGGCCTCGCCCCGCGCCGCACGGCGCTCTCGCTCGACGGCGTCCCGGCGACGGACCTGTTCTCCGGCCGCCCGGCGTTCGAGCTCCTCCCGCTCGACGTGCTCGCACCGCTCCGGCTCGGCCCGCGCTACGGGTCGCCGGTGGGGGTGGCGATGAACCTCCGCGCTTACGCCGCCGCCGTGCCGGTGACGGAGCTTCGGTACCGCACGGGCGGCGACGGGCTCCAGTTCATCTCGGCCACGCACGCGCAGACGCGCCGCCCCGGCTGGGTCCGGCGCCTCGGCGGCGACCGCGCCCGGCTCCAGGCCCTCTTCCACGTCAGCGGGCGCGAGTCCGACCGCGACTTCGCGGGCTTCGACGGGAACGGATGGCAGGCGCTCGGCCGCATCGGCATTGCGCTCCCGGCGTTCTCGTTCGAAGTCACCGAGCGCCACGGCCGCGACCGCGTCGGCGCGCCGGGCGGCACCGCGCCTACCGGCGGCGACTTCGACACCGCGCTCGACCCCGACCTCGCGACCGTCCTCGACCCGAGCGCCGAGCGCGAGACGATCCGCAACGACCTCGCCGCGACGCTTCGCCTCCCGCTCCTCGCCGACCCGCTCACCGCGACGGCATTCTGGACCGCCGAGACGTTCCGGTACATCGACCCCACGAGCCCGACGGACACGCTCGAAACGCGGGGCGACCGGACGGGCCTCCGCGTCGTGCAGCCGCTCCGAATCGGGTTGCACCGGCTGCGGGTGCAGGCCGAGGGCTGGGTCGAGGAGGTTGACCCCGGCGCCGCGTTCACCGACGAGTCCGCGCAGTCGACGCTCCACCTCACCGTGCAGGACTCGCTCGCTGTCGCCGGGTTCGACCTCGACGCCGAAGCGGGGCTGCACACGGGGGCGGAGGCGTCGTTCCCCTCGCTCGGGCTCCGCGTCGAGCGGGCGGGCGGCGCGGCGCGGGCGTTCGCGTCGGCGCGCTACGGCGGGGCGACGGTCGGGCGGATCGAGCGCGTCGGCTTCGGCGACGTCGTGCGGGCGGCCGGGACGGGGGGCGACGAGCGGACATGGATCGCCGCCGCCGGATTTGACGCCGTGCTCGGCGCGTTCGACCTCGGATTCGAAGCCGAACTCGTGCAGCGGACCGACCCGCGGTTGCTGCTGGCCGAGGGCGACACGGCGGCGGTCTTCGTGACGGCGCCGGGCACGTTCCGCCGTGCCACCGCTACGCTCCGATTCGGGTGGCGGGACCGCGCCGCGCGCGGCCTCTACCTCAGAGCGCAGGCGAGTGCGCAGACCGCGCTCAACGAGGCCGACTCCGACCTCCACCGCCGCGAGGCCGAGGTGATCCCGCCGCTGTGGGGCACCGCCCGTCTCGGCGTCCGCGCGCTCGACCTGTTCGACGGTGCGCTCGACCTCGACCTCGCCCTGCGTGGGCGTGGGTGGACGGCATTCCGAGGCCGTCGCTTCCACGCGCCGACGGCCCTCTTCGCCCTCGCCGAGCTTGACGACCGACCCGTCGACGCCTCGGGCACGCTCGACGTGCTCGCCGAAGCCGGCATCGGCGGTGGGCGGGCGACGGTCTTCGTGGCATACGAGAACGCGCTCGCGACCCGCGCCTACGCCGGGGCGTACGTCGTCCCCGTTTATCCGCTTCCGGGGCCGCGCCTCCGCTTCGGCGTGTTCTGGCTGCTGCCGAACTAGCGGGCGCGACGCGGGAGGTTGGCCGAACGATGCCCGCCCGGCGGTGCGCCCGCTCAGCGGTGAACCACCGGGCTCACAGGCCGAACGACGCTAAGAACGCCTAACAAAACCCAACAACGCTGTCATTGCGAGGAGCGCAGGGACTCGTCCCGTAGCGACGCGGCAACCCCGAAGGGCTCAGCGGAGCTAGTCTCCCTCGGTCTGCTGGAATCGGGAGATTGCCGCGCTCCTTTCAGTCGCTCGCAATGACGGCATGGGGTTTTGTTAGAGCCTCTAAAGCGCCCTGTGCCAAACCCCAGCGGGAAAGCCCCAGAGGGGCTTCAGCCATGAGCCGGGGGCTTTAGACCCCGGTGGCGGTCGAGCCTACTCCCCGAACTAGCCCGGCTCGTCGCCCGCTTCGTACGTGATCGCGGTGACCGTCAGCGACTCCTCGCCGCGCGGCGTGCGGAGCGTGACGACATCGCCCACGCGCTTGCCCACGACGGCTCGCGCGATCGGGGCGAAGAAGGCGACGCGGTCGGGTGCCGTCGCCGCCTCGTCCACGCCGACGATCGTGAACCGACGTTCCTCACCGTCGCTCGTCTGCAACGCCACCGTCGCGCCGAAGCGGACTTCGTCGGGCGGCTGCGTGCTCGGGTCGAGGACGCGGGCACTCGCGAGGCGGGCCGCGAGGTCGGCGAGGCGGCCAGCGACGACGGCGCGCTGCCGCTTCGTCTCGTCGCCCTCGCCCTGCTCGTGGAGGCGCGTGCGCTCCGCGTCGAGCTCGGCCTGCTCGGCGCGGAGGAGGGCGAGGCCGCGCGGCGTCACGTAGTTCGTCGCGCCCGGCGGCAGCGGTGGGCGTGGCGGGACGAAGACGGGATCGCTCGGGGCTTCTTCTTTCGTAAAGGCTCGGCTCATGGGCGTGCGCTACGGCGCGTCATCGGGCGGATCGTCGGGGAGGACGAGGTGGATGCGGGGCGGGGCGCCCACGCGGGCGATGACCTGGTCGTCCGGTGTCCCGCCGGCGAGGAGCGCGCGGCGCACGCTGTCGGCCGTCGCCGAGTCGGCGGTGACGACGAGGCGGAGCCGGGGGAAGCGGCCGAGGAGGTCGCGCCACGCGGCCGTCCGCGCCGAGTCCACGGGGAGCGCATACGGGCGGGTGGCGACGGCCTCGGTCGCCACGGCGTCGGCGTCGAGCCGGAGCGCTGCCGCGGCCTGCCGCGCGATCATGGTCTCGGCCTCGGCGGAGAGCGGGCGCGCGGCGGCGTACGTCACGAGGAGGCGGGCCGGCCCACTGCCCACGACGACCTCGGCCCCGAGCGGCTCCACGCCGTCGGGGAGGGCGAGGTTGCGGAGCGCGTTCGTCACCTGCCGGTCGAGCCGGTCGAGCGTGGCGGCCGGCGAGGGGTCGATGGACGAGGACGCGGAAGAGGAGACGGGGTCGGTGAGGGACGGGAGGTCGCCGTTCGAGGCGATGAGCTGGTCGAGCGCGAGCGTGATCGGCTCGCCGGCCGCTGCCGAAGCGTCGCGCTCGATCCGCACGCGGTCGCGCTCGCCGATCCACTCCGACGCGGCGATGCGGAACTGCACGCGCGACGTAGTCTCGCCGATCCTCACGCTGCGCGAGAGGACCGCCGCGTCGCCATCGGCCTGGAGGGCGGAGGCCGCGGCGTCGAGGGCGCGGGTGATGCGGGCCTCGCGGAGCACCTGCGTGAGCGACGAGGTGAGGGGGAAGGCGACGGCGGCGACGAACGCGAACACGAGGGCGACGCGCATCCACGGCGAGTCGAACACGCGAAGGCCGGAGAATAGCCGCATCCGGCTGATCCGCCCGGCGAGCCCCGGCAGGTCGGCCTCGCGGTGCCACCGCCGCGCGCGGTCGAGCACGTCGTCGCGGTGCATCCCCACGAGGAGGAACGCGGCCATCCCGCTGAGCACGATGCCGCCGAGGTTGGCGCCGAAGAGGAGGAGGCTCCCGTGGACGAGCGACCACTGCCACCCCGTCCCGATCCCGAACCCCGCCACGCCGAGCGGCGGGATCAGCGCCACGGCGATCGCCACGCCCGGGATCGAGGCCGAGAGCCGCCGCTCGCGCGAGACGGTCACGACGGCGCCCGCGAGCCCGGAGAACACGGCGATGCCGAGGTCGAGCGTCGTCGGCCGCGTCCGCGAGGCGATCTCGGGCGTGACCTCCTGAAAGGGGAGGAGGACGGTGAGGAGCGCCGCCACCGCGATCACGCCGACCGCACCGAGGAAGATCGTCAGCCCTGTCTGGACCGCCAGCCGCCCGTCGCCGACGGCGAGGGCGAGGCTGAGCCCGAGGAGCGGCCCCATCAGCGGCGCCACGAGCATCGCCCCGATCACGACGGCCGTCGCGTCGAGCGCGAGCCCGAGTGTCGCGATCGCGCCGGAGAGCATGAGCACCATCCAGAACGGGAGGTCCGTGTCCGTCGCCGCCTCCGCCGTCTCGACGTAGAGCGCCGGCCGGTCCCAGCGCCGCAGCCCGAACTTCTCTCGCGCCGCCTCCTCGATGGCAGACTCCTCGTTGGCGTCCTCTGCCTCAACGGCGGAATCCACGGCGGCAGGGTCCACGGTGGGGTCGGGCGATGCGGGCATAGGGCGTGGGAGACGGGAGGGTGCCTCCACTGACGCGAGGCGAGAGGGGAAGTTCTCCGCCGCTCACCCCGCCCCGACCACGAGGTCGCCCGCTGCCTCGGCGCGCAGCCGCGCCTTCGTCGCCGGGTGGAGGGCGTTCCAGTGCGTGTCCGTCAACGCGCCGTGGAGGGCGAAGAGGAGGAGCGCGTTCGTCGCGGGGAAGCGGTGCCGCACGATCCGGTACGCCATCACCGCGCCCACGCGCCGCAGCTCGGCCGCCGACGTGATCCCACACGCGCAGAGCCAGCCGACGCTCGTCGGGCCGAGGTTCTTGAGTGTGCCGAGGTCGGAGGTCGTCGCGGGCTTCGCCACAGGCGTCAGCGTTTCGCGGCGCGGGCGCGCTGCCGGGCACGCGTCTTCGCGATGTACGCCGCCGCATCCGGCGTCGTGCAGTTCGTCGCGCCGTGGTTCACCTCCACCGTTCCGATCCGCTCGGCGGCGGCCGTCGCTTGCGCCGCGAGCGCGTCGTTCCTCGTGCCGACGGCGATGAGCGCGTTGTTCATCGCGTGGCGGACGCGGTTCTTCTGGTCGTGGACCGTCCGCTCGATCCGGGCGAGGTACGGCGCGAAGAACGCGTCCGGGCGGCCGTCGTCGCGGAGGGCGTCGCGGGCGAGGAGGTTCCAGCCCGCCGCCTCGGTCCACTCGCCGTCGCTGTCGATCCACGCGTCGCGCTTGCGCTGCGCCCAGCCCGTCTGCGCGGCGAACTCCGAGAACGCATCGGTGAGGACGTAGCTGTCGAGGTCGGCGGCCCAGGCGTCGAGGAGGGCGTCGTCGGCGAGCGGGGGGTGGGCGACGCGGGTGGCGAGGACGCGGGCGTCGTGGTTGCCCGAGGCCCAGAGCGAGCGGGCGAGCGCGTGGTCGCGGCCGATCCGTTTGGCGAGCGTGCGGAGGTTGGCGTAGCTGACGCCGAACTGCGCGCCACCGACGCCGTGGCGGCGGTAGACCTTGCGGTTCTGCTCGGTCCCGAGCGCTTCGAGTTCGGCGAGTACGTCGTCGGTGGTCATAGCGGGGGCGAGGGGCATGGCAGAAAATACGACGCGTAAGGCGAGCCCCGGCATCGGCATCGGAGACGGCGCCATAGCTACGGGCAGCGCCGCCCCGGCAGCGCGCCGCCTCCGTCAATCCGAGGTTGCCCTATCCACCGCTCTCCTCCCTCCCGTCGCAATGCGCCACCCCGTGCTCTGGACGCTCACCGCTGCCGCCGCGCTCGGCGTCGCCGGCCTCGGCACGCGCCGCGTCCGCTCCGACCGACGCGCTGCCCACATCGAGGCCGATCTCCTCGCCGGGCCGTCCGCTCCCGGTGTGTTCTCGTCGGACACTATCGTCGGGCTGCCCGAGCCGGCGCAGCGCTACCTCCGCCACGCGATCGCGCCCGGTACGCCGCTCGTGCCCGCCGTCCGGTTGGAGATGACGGGCACGATGACGCCCACGCCCGACGCCGCCCGCGTTGCACTCCGCGCTGTCGAAGTGCTCGCGCCGCGTCGCGGGTTTGTGTGGACGGCCGAGGCACGGATGGTCCGCGTGCCGGTCCGCGTTCGCGATCACTATTTCGAGGGCGAAGGCGGCGTTCACGTCGCGCTCCTCGGCCTCGTCCCGCTGCCGTTCTCCGGCGCGCCCGAGGACCTCGCGCGGTCGGCGCGCGGGCGGCTCGTCGGCGAAGCCGTGTGGTGCCCGACGGCGCTCGTCGGGCCGGGCGTGCTGTGGGAGGCCGTCGATGCGGACCGCGCCCGATTCACGCTCGCGGTGGACGGCGTGCCCATCTGTGTGACGATTCGCGTCGGGCCGGACGGCGCGCTCCGCGAAGTCACGCTGGACCGGTGGGGCGATGTCGGCGTCGCGGGCTTCCGTCCGATCCCGTACGGCTTTGCCGTGGAGGCCGAGGCGACGTTCGGTGGCGTCACGATCCCGACCCGCATCCGGGGCGGGTGGTGGTTCGGCACCGACCGGTTCGACCCCGCCACGGCCGCGACGTTCACGGTGGCAAGCGCTCGGTTCGGTGCTCCCTGAAGCGAAGCCTGTAGGGGAAGGCCTGAGCGTGGGGCGAACCGTGAGCGCGCGCCTTACGCCCCGTGCCAGCGAAGGCTGAGGGATCACTCCATCCGCCCCTCGCACCGGAGGCGCGTGCGCGGTCGTACGCTCAGGTGGTGCGTGAGCCTCAGCCGGCCCGCACCGGATTCCGTCCACCAACGCATTCTGGAGGCACCGCCATGCGACACGCACTGGCATTCACACTCGCACTCCTCGTCCTCTCGTCCTCGGCGTTCGCCCAAGACCGCGTGCTGACGCACGACCGCTTCAGCGTCGAGATCGGCGGCGACGCCGCGTTCGCCACGCAAGACCTCGGCGCGGCCGACCTCGGCACCGGCTTCGGGTTCGACGTGGCGGTGGCGTACCGCTTCATGCCGCACCTCTCGGCCTACGGCGGCTGGGGCTGGCACCACTTCGGCGCCGATGGTCTTTTCACGGGGATGGACATGGACGCGGAGGAGACCGGCTACACGTTCGGCCTCCTCTTCGCGCACCCGCTGGGCTCGTCGCCCCTCGGCTACTTCGTCCGCGCCGGCGGCGTCTACGACCACATCGAGTTCGAAGGCGACCTCACGGCCGACACCGGGCACGGACTGGGCTGGCAAGTCGGCGCCGGGCTCGTCGTCCCCGTCGGGTCGAAGTGGCAACTGATGCCGGGCGTCCGGTATCGCTCGCTCTCGCGTGACCTCGACGTCGGCGACATCACGACGAACCTCGACCTGACCTACGTCACGGTCCACGTGGGCTTCGCGCGGACGTTCTGAACGGGCGGCGCGGGGCAGAGCCGTCCGGGTTCGGTCCCGCGCCTCCTTCCATAGCTGGAGGGGCAGCTGGCGTTGGCGTGGCGGGAGCCGGTCTATCTTGGCGCTCCCCACGCCGAAATCCGTTGAACCCGCCCGCTGCCGTTCCGCTCCGCCGTCCCGTCCTCTACGCCCTCACGGCGCTGACGATGGCGGCCTTCGCCGCGAACTCGGTGCTGTGCCGGCTCGCGTTGCAGACGACGGACGTGGACGCGGCGACGTTTACGTCGGTACGGCTCGCGGCGGGCGCCCTCGCGCTGTGGCTCGTCGTCCGCCTGCGCGGGCGAGGGGTGGCGGGCGGAAGCTGGGCGTCGGCGGCGGCGCTCTTCGTCTACGCGGCGGCGTTCTCGTTCGCGTACCTCTCGCTCACGACGGGGACGGGCGCGCTGCTCCTCTTCGGGGCCGTGCAGCTCACGATGATCGGGTGGGGGCTGGCGCACGGCGAGCGGCTCGGCGGCCGGCAGACGGTGGGCGTGGCGGCGGCGCTCGGCGGGCTCGTCTACCTCGTGTTGCCCGGACTCGAAGCGCCGCCGCTCGGCGCGGCGCTGCTCATGGCGGCGTCGGGCGTGGGGTGGGGCGCGTATTCGCTGCGGGGGCGCGGTTCGCGGAGCCCGGCGGCGGACTCGGCGGGCAACTTCGCTCGGGCGGTGCCGCTAGCGCTCGGGCTCAGCTTCGTCCTCTTCGCGCTGCCAGGAGTGGCGGTGCGGCTCGACGGGTTGGGCATTGCGTATGCCGTGCTCTCGGGCGCGTTCACGTCGGGGCTCGGCTACGTCGTGTGGTACGCCGTGCTGCCGTCGCTGCGGGCGGCGAGCGCGGCGACGGTTCAACTCAGCGTGCCCATCCTCGCCGCGCTCGGCGGGGTGGCGCTCGTCGGCGAGGCGATCACGCTGAGGCTCGCCCTCGCGTCGCTCCTCACGCTCGGCGGCATCGCGCTCGTGCTGCGGGCGCGGTGACGGGCGCGGTCTCGATGGCGTAGGTTTCCGGCTTCGTCCCGATCCGCCCGCCTGCCGTGCTCCGCAAAATCCTTCACATCGACATGGACGCCTTTTATGCGTCGGTCGAGCAGCGCGACGACCCGGCGCTGCGCGGGCGGCCCGTCGTCGTGGGCGGGCGGAGCGAGCGGGGCGTCGTCGCGGCGGCGAGCTATGAGGCGCGGCCGTTCGGGATCCGCAGCGCGATGCCGATGATGTGGGCGCGGCGGCGGTGCCCGGACCTCGTCGTCGTCCCGCCCCGGTTCGACGTGTACAAGGCCGTCAGCGCCGAGGTCCGCGCCGTCTTCCACCGCTACACCGACCTCATGGAGCCGCTCTCACTCGACGAGGCGTACCTCGACGTGACGGAGCCGAAGCTCGGTCCGGCGTCGGGCACGCTCCTCGCCACGCGCATCCGCGAAGAGATCCGCGCGGCGACGGGGCTGAGCGCGAGCGCGGGCGTTTCATTCGGGAAGTTCTTCGCCAAGACGGCGAGCGGCCTCGCCAAGCCCGACGGCCTCCGCGTCGTCACACCCGACGAGGCGCCGGCCCTCGTCGCGTCCCTCGCCGTCGAGGACTTCCACGGCGTCGGGCCGGCGACGGCGAAGCGGCTCCGCGCCCTCGGCATCTGCACGGGCGCGGACGTGCAGGCACGGAGCGAGGACGAACTGCGAGCGCACCTCGGCAAAGTGGGAGGGTGGCTTGCGCGCATCGCCCGGTGCGAGGACGACCGGCCCGTCCGCCCCGACCGCGAGCGGAAGTCGGTCGGCGTCGAGCGGACGTTCGCCTACGACGTGCGCGGGGCGGACGGTCTGCTGCACCAACTCGGCCCGCTCGCCGCCGAGCTCGCCCGCCGGCTCGCCCGGCACGGCGTGGCAGGGCGGACGCTCACGCTCAAGCTCAAAAGCGCCGCCTTCGCCAACTCGTCGCGCAGCACGACGCTGAGCGCGCCCGTCCACGCCGAGCACGACCTGCTCGCGCTCGGCGCCGCGCTCCTCGACCGCCCCGCACCGCCGACGGAGCCGATTCGGCTGCTCGGCCTCACCGCGTCGGGCCTCGTGCCCGCCGACAGCCCGCGCCAACTCGCCCTCCCGCTTCACTCTCCGAACGGGGGATAGACGCAAAAAAGGGCTGCCCCGTTGCCGGAGCAGCCCCTCAGAAGTCGGTGCCTCACGGGGAGGCGGAGACTCGCTTAGCCGAGGCGGGTAACGTTCTCGGCGGCCGGGCCCTTCTGGCCCTGCGTGATCTCGAACTCGACGCGCTCGCCCTCTTGGAGGGTCTTGAAGCCTTCGCCGTTGATCTCGGAGTGGTGGACGAAGCAGTCCTTCGAGCCGTCTTCGGGAGTGACGAAACCGAAGCCTTTGGCGTCGTTGAACCACTTAACTGTTCCTGTCGTGCGCATACTACTGTACCTAAACTTGTTGTGTGCCGGGCGCCTCGGCTCGGTGAATCCGTATCCGCCGGCGGCCCGTCTGAAACGCGAGTCCTGCGCCCCTCGCGATGGGCGTGAGCACAAAAAAAGGACCCAGGTCGATGATCCAGGTCCTTGCAACGCTGGTGCTGCCACTCCGAGGAGTGCGATCTGCTCGATGGGTCATGCTACGAAAAATCCGGCATAAGGTCCCGCGTTCACACCATATTCTTGAATATCGCGGCGGAAGCGCGAGACGGGCTGCCCGCTCTCGCCCGAGGCCGGGCCGTGCGGAGATGGTGGAGCGGCATCCTATATTATTCCAGCCACTTCGCCACCGAACCAGCGCCGTCGCATGTGGACTCAATACGTCATCTCGTTCGGGCTCCTCCTCGGTGCGTGGTCGGGGAGCGCCGCTGCGCAGGATACGAACCGGGGGAACGTGTACCGCTTCATCCTCGGCGTCGACGTGCCGGCCGAGCCCGCGTTCGTCGCCCTCGACCTCGCGCCGACGCGCGTGCTGCGCGGGAGCGCGCCGAAGCCGCTCTCGGCGACGGTGACGGGGACGTTCGCGGATGACACGATGCCTGCGGGGGTAGCGGTCAGCGTTGCGCCGTATTTCCTCGCGGGCGGCGGGATCCGTACGATGGAATCCTATCGCTCCCGCTCCGTCGGCGGCCGGCTGCTGCGAGTATTCACTAAAACCGTCGTGTCGTTCGGCGCTGCGCAGGCGCGCGGCGATCCGTCGGCGACGCTCGTCGGGCTTGCGGTCCGCTCGACGTTCCACGACCCGCACGACCCCGCGCTGAACTCGTCGCTGCCGGAAGATGTGGCGGCGCTCGTTGGCCACGACGTCCCCGCTGCGGAGGAAGACGTGGGCGGGTACGGTTCCGACCTCACGGTGGCGTACGCCCGCGCCCGTCGCGCGATGCGGGCGCGGAGCGGCGGCGGCGATCCGCAGGTCTCAGGCGGTTGGGGGATGGCAGGCCGGCTGGGCGGCGGCGTCTGGGGCCGCGACAGCCTCGGCACGCTCCGGCACACGTTCTGGCTCGGCGCCCAGGTCACGCTCAACCGCCGGTTCGACGTGCTCGGGACGGTCCACCTCCGCGATGCCTTCGGGTCGGAATACGCCCTCGTCGGAGCGGCGCTGCTGCGGAAGACGACGGCGCTGGACCTCATCGCCGAAGTCGTCTACGACACGGCGAGCCAGAGCCTGCATCCCAGCCTCGCGCTCGGCGCCCGCGTCCTCCCTAACGTCGGCGTCACGGCTGCGCTGACGACGCAGGTCCCGTTTGATGACCCCCGCGACGGACCACGTACGCTCGGTTTCCGAGCCTCCGTCCAGTGGTTTTACGCCTCCGACCGTTGATTCACCGACCTCCGAATCGCCATGACGCACGTCCGCCAACTCCGCCCGCTCCTCTTCGTTCTCGTCCTCACGACGCTCGCCGGTTGCTACTCTCACCGCGTCTCGGTCATCGGCACGAACCCCGGCGGGACGACTCCGCCCGCCACCGACTACGAGGGCACGATCGCGTGGTCGTTCCTGTGGGGCGTCGCCGAAAAAGTGCCGATCCCTTCGAACTGCCAGGGCCAGCCGCTCACCGAAGTCAAGGCGTCGTCGAACCTCGCCTTCGACCTGCTCACCGTCGCCACGCTCGGCGCCGTCGCGCCGGTCCGGCTCGATTGGCTCTGCGCGCGGCCGACGCCCGCCGAGGGCGAATTCCCGATCCCGTCCGACACGCCGCCCGATAATCTGCCCGAGAGGTCGCCCGATGCCCCCTGATCTCGACCCCATCATCCACACCGTCAAAAACCGGAAGTGGGAGAACTTCCACCGGACGGTGAATCAGAAGGTCGCCCGGCTCGTGGACGTGTGGAACGCCCGGCCGAACGTGGCCTCGTTCCCGGCCTACAACGCCACGACGGTCGCGTTGCAAGGGCTCATCGGCGAGGCGATCGCCGAGGGGCTGCGGCTGCGCGCGCTCGGCGGCGGGTGGTCGTTCACGCCCGTCGCGTTCACCGAGGGCGTCCTCGTCAACACGCGCCCGCTGAACTACCAGTTCAGGCTGGCCGACCAGAACCTCCACCCGGACTGCGGGCTCTCGGCGGACCACCTCGTCTTCGCGCAGTGCGGCGTGTCGGTCGCCGAGCTGAACACGAACCTGCGGGCGCGCGGCAAGTCGCTCCGCACGTCGGGCGCGAGCAACGGGCAGACGATCGCCGGCGCGCTCTCGACGGGCACGCACGGCTCGGCGCTCGGGGTGGGCGGGATGCAGGACTCCGTCGTCGCGCTGCACCTCATCACGTCGCCGGACCGTGATGTGTGGCTCGAACGGGCGTCGGCCCCCGTGCTCGGTGATGCGAGCGTGCAGTTCCTCGGCGCCGAGGTCGTGCGCGACGATGCGCTCTTCGAGGCGGCGCTCGTGAGCTTCGGCAGCTTCGGGATCCTCCACGGCGTCGTGCTCGAAGTCGACGACCTCTTCTACCTCCAGCAGTACCGCCGCCAACACCCGGAATCGCCCGCGACGTGGGCCGCCATTGAGCACCTCGACTTCTCCGGGCTCCAGCACCTCGGCCGTGATCCGAGCGTCCGCCCATACTTCTTCCAGGCCGTCTACAACCCGTACGACCGCGCCGACGGTCCGTACTTCACGATGATGTACCGCGAGGCCGCGCGACCCGCCGACTGCGTCCCCCGCAGCCGCGCCGGCGCGTGGCGCCCCGGCGACAGCGCCGCCGACGTGATCGCCCGGCTCACCGACGTCAGCCCCGAGCTGTCGCCCGCGCTCGTCAACGCCCTGCTCCCGCAGCAGTACGGCGACGTCGAGGGCGTGTGCGGGACGTGGGGCGAGATGTTCTGGGATACGTCGACGCGGGGCCGCGTGGCGAGCACGGCGATGGGGCTCCCGCTCGACCGCGTGCGCGAAGGGCTCGACGCCCTCTTCGAACTGAATGCGACGCACACCGTCCCCGCGCTCTTCGCCGTCCGCTACGTCCGCGCCTCGCCCGCGCCACTCGCCTTCACCTGCCACCCCGAGCACACCGCCGTCCTCGAGATCGACGGGCCGCACTCGAAGCGGATGTTGAAATTCTACGACGCGGTGTGGGAGCGGCTGCGCGATCTCGGCATCCCCGTCACGTTCCACTGGGGCAAGCTGCTCCCGCTCGACGCGACGGCCACCGACGGCTACGGCGCGGCCCGCGTCGAGGCGTGGCGCGACGCCCGCCACACGCTGCTCCCGACGCCCGAACTGCGGGCGGCGTTCACGAACGAGATGCTCGAACAGATCGGCCTCGACGGGTGAGGATCGCTGGACGAAGGCGAGGCGCACGGCGAACAAATCCGACGGCGCAGGGTCCAACGGATCCGCTCTCGATCTCTGCCCCTCCGTTATGTCCCGTCTCCCGCTCTGCCTCGCGCTCGCGCTCGCCGCGATGCTGTGGGCCGGTTGCCGCACCACCCTCCCCAACACGCCACCCGCCGTCCCGCCCGAGGCCACGACGCTCATCCTCACCGACGACGAGATGCCGCGCGTGCTCTACGCCTCCGCGTGGGGCGCCTTCGCCGAAGCCGGCTGGGATGTGACGGAGTATGACTCCGACGTGCTCCGGTTCGTGGCGCGGCGCGGGGGGATGGACGGCGAGGCCGAGGTCAACATCGAGTCGAACGCGCCGCGCGGGATTGCCGAGCAGGGGCGGATCGTGGTGAGCGTGGACCCCGCCGATTCGGACGCGCACGCCGTCCTGCTCGCCGCCGCCCGCGCGCTCGCCACCGTGCCCGGCCGCCTCTCCTTCCGCTGACCGTCTCCCCCGAGGGTGCCATGCCCCGCTCGCTCCGCCCCGCGCTCCTGCTCGTCGTGCTCGCCGCCGGGTGCGGCCCGACGCGGATCCCGCCGCCGCCCGCCACCTTCGACACGATCGTGCTGACGAGCGACTTCGCCGCGAACAAGCTCTACGCCGACGCTCTCGCGGCGTTCGTCCGCAACAACTGGGAATCGGTCCCCGACGAGACCGGCGGGCTGACGCTGCTGATCCTCCCCGACGGCGCCTCGGTCGACCCCGGCAAGCCCGATCTCCTACTTCGCGTCCTCGTGCAGCCGCTCGACCCCGAGACGGGCGAGCCCGTGCCCGACGACCTCGCCGAGTTGGAATACGGCGGCCCTGACCTCGCCCGGCGCGAGCTCGAAGACCGGCTCCTCGAGCAGAACGACGTCGACAGCCTCCGTGCCCTCGCCCGGCTCGACCCGACGAACGTCGGCAGCGCCGTGCTGACGGCGACGGTGGACGAGGTGAGCCCGGCGACGCGGGACGTGCTCGTCCGCGCCGCCAAGATCCTCGCCAGCGTCTCGGGCACGATCACGTACCGCTAGCGCGCCACCTCTTTTCTCCTCTCTCGATGGACTGGATCGACCTCCTGCAGTGGCCCGCGATGGCCGTCACCGTCGTTGCCACGGGGCTCGTCGGCACGCAGCGGCCCGGCTGGCGCGAGGCTGGCTTCTGGCTGTTCCTCGCCTCGAACGCGCTCTGGATCGCGTGGGGCTGGCACGACGCGGCGTGGGCGCTCGTCGTGCTCCAAGTGGTGCTCATCGGGTTCAACGTGCGCGGCGCGTACTCGAATGAGGAGGAGCGCGAGGAGGAGCAGGACGACGAGGCGTAGCCTACTTTACGATCTCCCGTCACCAATCCCTTCGCCCGATGGACGACCTCCAGACCCGCTTCGACGAAGCCGCCGACGCCGCGCAGAACCTCGACGAGCGGCCCGATAACGCCACGCTCCTCCGGCTCTACGCCCTCTACAAGCAGGCCACGGCCGGCGATGTGGAGGGCAAGCGCCCCGGCTTCACCGACTTCGCCGGCCGCGCCAAGTACGACGCCTGGGCCGAGCTCGAAGGGACCGACCCCGACGAGGCGAAGCGGGACTACGTCGTGCTCGTGGAGGAGCTCACCGGCTGAGCGATGCCGGGCCGGCGGGGTTATCTTCGGGCCGCCCTGCTGCCGCCGCTCTCCCACCGCCTGGACGCACGGACGTCTCCTCCTCGGCATCGCCGAGGGGCGCGGGCTCGGCTGCGCCGAGCCTCCGCACGTGAGCGCCTCGCCCGCCCAGGGCCGACGTTGAGGCGGGCCGCATCCACGCCGACCGCTCGCTGTCTCCTTCGGCTTCGCCCAACGCCCACCGTATGCCCCCGCCCTCCGAGAAGCTCCAGCGCACACTGACGCTGTTCGACGTCTACGCCATCAGCACGGGCGCGATGTTCAGCTCGGGGTTCTTCCTCCTCCCCGGCCTCGCCACGGCAAAGGCGGGGCCGGCCGCCATCCTCGCCTACTTCCTCGCCGGCGTGCTCGTGCTGCCGGCCATGTTCAGCCAGGCCGAACTCGCGACGGCGATGCCGAAGGCGGGGGGGACGTACTACTTCCTCGACCGCAGCCTCGGCCCGGTCGCGGGCACGGTCGGCGGGCTGGGGACGTGGCTCGCGCTCATCTTCAAGAGCGCCTTCGCGCTGATCGGGATGGGAGCGTACCTCGTCCTCTTCCTCGACCTCCCCATCAAGCCGGTCGCCCTCGCCCTGACCGCGGCCTTCACGGTGCTGAACATCTTCGGGGCGAAGGAGACGAGCGGGCTCCAGCGCATCCTCGTGGTGACGATCGTCGGCGTGCTGGCCTTCTTCGTGGCGCAGGGGCTCTTGGAGATCTTTTCGGGCGACGTGGCAGCGACGCACCGCCTCCAGTTCGAGCCGTTCCTGCCGTTCGGCACCGGCAGCCTCGTCGCGACGATCGGCCTCGTGTTTGTCTCCTACGCCGGGCTGACGAAGGTGGCGAGCGTGGCCGAGGAGGTGCAGGACCCCGACCGCAACATCCCGCTCGGGATGTTCCTCTCGCTCGCGACGGCGACGCTGCTCTACGTCGTCGGCGTCTACATCATGGTCGCCGTCCTCGACCCGGTCGAGCTCCGCGCGGACCTCACGCCGGTGGCTACGGCGGCCGAGGCGTTCTTCGACTGGTTCCCGGAGCCGGTCGGGCTCATCCTCATCGTGGCTGCGGCGATCGCGGCGTTCGCCTCCACGGCGAACGCGGGCATCCTCTCCGCCTCGCGTTACCCCCTCGCGATGGGGCGGGACCACCTCGTGACGCCGCGGTTCGCACACATCGGGAAGACGGGGACGCCGGTCCTCTCCATCCTCGTCACGTCCGCGCTGATGGTCCTCATCATCGTGGCGTTCTCGGCCGAGGGCGTCGCCAAGCTCGCGAGCGCGTTCAACCTCCTCGTCTTCGGCCTCCTCAACCTCAGCGTGATCGTGATGCGCGAGAGCCGGATCCCGTCGTACGTGCCGGGCTACCGCTCGCCGCTCTACCCGTGGATGCAGATCGCGGGCATCGTCACCGCCGCCGTCCTCATCACGACGATGGGCGCGCTCTCGATCGGGTTCACGCTCGCCGTGATCGTCGTCGGCATCGCGTGGTACTTCTACTACGCCAGCGCCCACGTCGAGCGCGAGGGGGCGATTTACCACTTGTTCGAGCGGCTCGGGCGGCGGCGCGACGAGGGGCTCGACAGCGAACTGCGGACGATCCTGAAAGAGAAGGGGATGCGCGACGAGGCCCCGTTCGAGAGCCTCGTCACCCGCGCCGCCGTGCTCGACCTCGACGCATCGGTGCCGTACGAAGCGCTCATCGACCGGAGCGCGGCCGTGCTCGCCGACCGCCTCGGTGTGCCCGCCGAGCGGCTCCGGCAGGGGTTCATCGACGCGTCGAGCTACGGGGCGACGCCCGTCGTGGCGGGCGCGGCGCTGCCGCACCTCCGCCTGCCCGACATCGCGCAGGCGGAGCTCGCGCTCGTCCGCTGCCGCGCGGGCATCCGGCTCGAAACGGTCGCCGAGGAGGCGGACGGCACGCGCGCGGCGTCGGAGGCGGTCTACGCCATCTTCTTCCTCGTCAGCCCGGCCGGCCATCCCGGCACGCACCTCCGCATGCTCGCCGGCCTCGCGAGCCGGCTCGACGAGGAGCACTTCATGGAGGAGTGGCAGGCGGCGACGAACGAGAAGGAGCTGAAGGAGGCGCTCCTCCACCACGAGCGCTACCTCTCGCTCCACCTCGACCCCGGCACGGCCGCCGCGGATTTCGTCGGGAAGGCGCTGCGCGAGCTCCGGCTCCCGCCCGGCAACCTCGTCGCGCTCGTCCGGCGGCGCGGCCGGCTCCTCGTGCCGAGCGGCAGCACCGTGCTCGAAGAGGGCGATCAGATCACGCTCATCGGGAATCCCGAGGGCATCGCCCGGCTCTACGAGACGTACGGCTGAGCCAGGCCCGGGCGTACCTTTCGTTCCCTCTCCCCGCCATCCGATCTCCGTCATCCGAACCATCCCATGCGCCCGCTCCCGTTCCGCCCGCTCGTCGCCCTCGTCCTGCTCGCCGCCCTCACCCTCGGCGGCTGCTCCAGCCGCGCCGCCCTCGACGAGGGGCCGAGCGAGATCGAGCTGCTCCGCGAAGACCTCAACGCGGCCTACGCCGAGATCGACCGCTTGAAGGCGCAGAATGCGTCAATGGAGCGGCAGCTCCGCGAGGCGATGGACCGCGCCGCTGGCGGGGCCAGCAACGGCGAGCGCGGCGAGACGGTCGCCGTGCTCCCGACGGACATCCTCTTCGCCTCCGGCAGCGCCGAGCTCACGCCGGAGGGTGTCGCCGAGCTCGCCAACGTCGCCGCCCGCCTCCGGGCCGAGTATCCCGGCCGCGAAGTCCGCATCGAAGGCTCGACCGACGACAAGCCGATCGGGCCGAACCTGCAGTCGAAGTACCCGAGCAACTGGGAGCTCTCGGCCGCGCGCGCGAGCATGGTCGCCCGCCACCTCCAGTGGACCCACAACCTCGAGGGGACGGACATGGAAGTCGTCGGGCTGGCGCAGTACCACCCGCTGACGTCGAACGCGACGCCGGAAGGGCGGCAGCAGAACCGCCGCGTCCGCATCGCGGTGATGGGCGAATAAGCGAACCCTCTGGGCGAGCGAGCCCGGTGCGTCCGAGAAACGTGCCGCGCCCCACCTGCCATGGCCCCATCGAACGCCGCGCCGACGCGCCCCGTCGCGGAGACCCTCACGGAGTACGGCCGCGGGCTGGCCGGGGGCCTCCTGTTCAGCCTCCCCCTCCTCTACACGATGGAGGTCTGGTGGCAGGGGCACCTCGCGCCGCCGGGCCGGCAACTCGCCTACGTCGTCGGGATGTTTGGCCTGCTGGTGGCCTACACCCACGTTGTCGGATTGAGACAGGATCGGAGCCTGCAGGAGAACCTCCACGAGGCGCTCGAAGCCGTCGCGCTGGGCCTGTTCGCCGCGGCCGTCGTCCTGACATTGGCGGGCCGGCTGTCGCTGGAAGGCATCTCGGCCGTGACCTTGGGGAAGCTGACGATGGAGGGGATGGTGACTGCCATCGGCGTGGCCGTCGGGACGACCCAGCTTGGGGCGAGCGAGGGGGAACAGGACTCGGGCGAGGAGAGGGACGAGCCGGAGCCGCGCGGCCTGCTGGCCGAGGTGGCCTTCGCCCTGCTCGGGGCCGTGCTCGTCGCATCGAACGTGGCACCGACCGAGGAGATCTTGCTCATCGCGGTCGAGACACACACGGTATCGCTGCTGCTGATCGTCGTGCTGTCGCTCGGGTTCGCGCTGGGCATGGTGCGGTACGCGGGGTTCCGGGGAGCCGGCCGGCTGGAGGACGACCCGCTGGCCGGGCACCCACTCTGGGGTAGCGTGGTCACGTACGCCGCCGCCCTCGCGGCCTCGGCGGCGATGCTATGGGCGTTCGGCCGGTTCGACGGGGCGGGGTGGTCCGAAGTGGTGCGGCAGATCGTCGTGCTCGGGTTGCCGGCCGTCCTCGGCGCGGCGGCCGGCCGGCTTCTGCTCGGGGGGGAACCGTCATGAGCGACGAAAAGCAACGGGCCAACGTGCTGGAGAAGATCGTCGCCGGACTCGGGGCGCTGCTGCTCCTCGCCGTCGTCGCACTCCTCGTGCTCGATCTCGCGAGCCACGCGGGCGAGCCGGCCGATCTCCGGGTGGCGCTCGGGGCGCCGGTCTCTCGAAGCGGACAGGTGTTCGTGCCGGTGCGCGTGCGGAACGTGGGCGGGCACACAGCGGAGGAAGCGGTGATCGAAGTCTGCGCGAGTAGCTCGAATTGCGCCACGGTGTCCTTCTCGTATGTCCCCCGCGGCTCGGCGCGCGAGGGAGTAGTCGGCTTACGGGCTCCGCTGGAGGCAGCGCCCACGGCCCGTGTGACGAGCTACCGTACGCCGTGAGGGGGAGGCGCCCGCGTCGCGGGCTCGTCAGCGTGGAGAGGCCCGGAGCCCGACGCGCGCTGATGGGTTAGACCCGGGCGCCGTCACGCTCTTCCGACCATGCTCGTCCCCTTCCTCGCCGCGCTCTTCCTCGCCACCGTCCACGTCTTCGCGGGCAAGCTCCGCTTCCTCGACGCCGTCCCGCGCTCGGTGTGGCTCTCGGGGGCGGGCGGGGCGAGCGTGGCGTACGTCTTCCTCCACCTCCTCCCCGAACTCGCCCACGGGCAGGAGACGCTCGCCGAGGCGATGGGCGAGGCGCTCCACTTCCTCGACGCGCACGTGTGGATCCTGGCGCTCGTCGGGCTCTCCGCGTTCTACGGGCTCGACAAAGCGGCGCGGGAGAGCGAGGGCGAAGGCGAGCACGTCGAGCGCGGCGTGTTCTGGCTCCACGTCGTCTCGTTCGGGCTCTACAACGCGATCATCGGCTACCTCTTGCTCCACCGCGAGGACCCGACGCCCGCCGCCCTCGCGACGTACACCACCGCGATGGCGCTCCACTTCGTCGTCAACGACTACGGGCTGCGGCAGAACCACCCGCGCCTCTACCACCGCATCGGGCGGTGGCTGCTCGGCGCGGCGGTCGTCGCGGGCTGGGTCGTGGCGGCGCTCGTCCGGTTACCCGAGCCGGTCGTCGTGGGCGCGGTGGCGTTCCTCGGCGGCGGCGTGATCCTCAACGTGATGAAGGAGGAACTCCCCGAGGACCGGAAGAGCCGGTTCCTCCCGTTCGCTGTCGGCGCGACGCTCTACGCCGCGCTCCTCGCCGTCACCTGAGCCCTGCCCGTTCCGCGTGCCGAACGCTGTGGATCGAACGCCGCGCGGGCTCGCGCGTTCTGCTTCTTCTCTCACCTCTCCCCTCCCATGTTCGACACCGCGAACGAAGACCTCGTCATCCTCGCCGAGATCGCCCTCGCCCTCGTATGCGGCGGCGCGATCGGGCTCGAACGCGAGCTCGCCGGCAAGTGGGCCGGCCTCCGCACGAACATGCTCGTCTGCTTCGGCGCCGCCCTCTTCGTGAAGACGAGCCAGATCATCGTGCTCACGACGGTCCCGCTCTGGGAGAGCTCCGGCCTCTCCGACTCCGCCTTCAGCGCCGACCCCGTCCGCATCGTGCAGGCCATCGTCGTCGGCGTCTCGTTCGTCGGTGCGGGGGCCGTCTTCCGCGACCCGGACAAGAACGTCGCGCGCGGGATGACGACGGCGGCGACGCTCCTCGTCGTCGCGCCCATCGGGATCGCCGTGGCCGAGGGGCGCTACCTCCTCGCCGTCGGCGCGACGGTCCTCGTCATCCTCGTCCTCCGCGTGCTCGACTGGGTCGAAGAGCGCTTCATTCCCGACCGCACCGACGCCTCGTGATCCCCATCCCCGACACCGACGACGCCCTGCTCGCCGAGTGCGACGTGGACACGTTCCGCTCCGGCGGGAAGGGCGGCCAGCACGCGAACAAGACGGAGTCCGCCGTCCGGCTCCGCCACCGCCCGAGCGGCCTCGTCGTGACGAGCCAGCAGGAGCGGAGCCAGCACCGGAACAAGCAGATCGCGCTCGACGAGCTCCGCCTCCGCCTCGTGCGGCTGAACTTCAAGCCGCCCCGCCGCGTCAAAACCAAGCCGACGAAAGCGTCGAAACGCCGTCGGGTCGAGGCCAAGCGCAAGCGCTCGGAGAAGAAAAAGCTCCGCCGCCCGCCCCGTCTCGGCGACTGATTCCCCTCTCCCCTCATCCGATTCTGTCATGGCGAAGAACCACGGACCGAGCGTCAAAAAAGACGACACCTACGAAGAACTCCGCGATAAGGGCTACTCCAAAGAGAAGTCCGCCCGCATCGCGAACGCGCAGGCGAACGGCGGGCAGCACCCGTCGAAGAAGGGCGGCCACGCGAAAAAGTACGAGGATCGCACGAAGGACGAACTCTACGAGCAGGCGAAGCAGGTTGGCATCGAGGGCCGCTCGAAGATGAGCAAGAGCGAGCTGATCGACGCGCTCCGCAACCACTGAGTGATCGCGGAGTGTTCCGGTGGGGGCGGGAGGTGGTAGGTTTGGCTTCTCCCAACGCCCCTGCCGATGAAGCGCTCGCTCGTCCTCGTCCTCCTTGCCGTCGCCCTCGCGACGGCGGCCACGGCCCAACCGGACCGGCCCTTACGCCCGGTCCCCCTCGTCGCTGGGCAACCCGATACCGTCCTCGTCGCCGATCTCTTCCCGGACTCCGACGGTCTTTCGTTCGGGGCGAGCGACGAGGTCGAGGCGCGCTACGATGCCGCAGTGGGCACGCTCGCCCTCACGGCGCGGAGCGACTTCGAAGGGCTCGCGCTCGTCCCGTTCCGCCAGCGCGGCGAGGCCTTCGTGCTGCCCGTCCGCTCGCGCGTCCTGACGCCGCATCGCTTCACGTTCCGCGCCACCGCGCCGGTCAGTGAGGTGTTCGTCATCGGCCAGTTCAACGACTGGAGCCGGAGCGCGACGCCGCTCGCCGATCCCGACGGCCACGGCGTGTGGGAGACGACGGTGCCGCTCGAGCCGGGCCGCTACGAGTACAAGTTCACCGCCGACGGCGCCGAGGTCCTCGACCCCGATAACCCGGCGCGCGTGCCGAACGGGCTCGGCGGGACGAACAACGTGCTCACGATCCCGCCGCGCCACACCGCCTCGGTCGATCTCCTCACGCTGTCCGCCACCGACGACCACCTCCGCTTCGCTTTCCTGCGCGACGGCGCGCCCGCGCCCGTGCGCCCCAGCGACGTGGTCGCGCTCGTCGGGAATCGGCCGGTGGCGAGCGAGGCCGTTTCCGTCGAGGGGCACGAGGTCCGTGTGCGCCGCATGCCTGAGATGGACGGCGAAACCGCCCGCGTGGCGGTTCGGCAGGGCGGCCAGGCGACACGCTTCGCGACGGTAACGCTCGGCGACGACTTCGCGTGGCGCGACGCCGTGCTCTACCAGATCCTCGTCGACCGCTGGGCCGACGGCGACCCGGCGAACTCCGTCCCCGTTCCGCACGACTCGGTCGCCGCGCGGGCGAACTACCACGGCGGCGATTTGCAGGGCATCCTCGACAAGATGAACGAGGGCTACTTCGACTCGCTCGGCGTGAACGTGCTCTGGCTCTCGCCCGTCGTCGAGAACACGGACCGGGCGTACCGCGAGTACCCGCCGCCGCACCGCTATTACACCGGCTACCACGGCTACTGGCCGACCGACCCCGAGGCCGTCGAGGGGCGCTTCGGAGATATGGACCTGCTGCGCGACGTCGTCGACGCGGCGCACGCGCGGGGGATGAAGGTGCTGCTCGACTACGTCGCCAACCACACCCACGAGGAGCACCCGTACTTCCAGCAGCACCGCGACTGGTTCGGCGTGCTCGATCTCCCCGATGGGCGGAAGAACCTCCGGCTCTGGGACGAGCACCGCCTCACGACGTGGTTCGAGCCCTACCTCCCCAGCTTCGACTTCGAGGGCTCGGAGGAGGCCTTGCAGGTGATGACCGACAACGCCGTGTGGTGGATCGAGACGAGCGGGGCCGACGGCTTCCGCCACGACGCCGTGAAGCACATCCCCAACCGCTTCTGGCGCACGCTGACGCGGAAGCTCCGCGCCGTCGACTCCGTCCGCGTCGCGGAGGGCGAGCCGCCGCTCTACCAGATCGGCGAGACGTTCGGCTCGTACGACCTCATCGCCAGCTACGTCACTCCCGGCCAGCTCGATGCGCAGTTCAATTTCAACCTCTACGACACGGCGAAGTACGTCTTCCTCGACCCCGACGCCGACTTCGCCGTGCTCGACGCCGAGATGCAGAAGACGCTCGACGTTTACGGGCCGGACCACGTCATGGGTACCCTCATGGACTCCCACGACAAAGCCCGCTTCCTCGCCTACGCCGACGGCGACCTCGCCCGCGACGCCGCCGACGACAAAGAGATCGGCTGGCTGACGGACATCGCCGTGGACGACCCGGCGAGCTACCGCCGCGCCGAGCTCTACCTCGCCTACCTCCTCACCACGCCCGGCGTCCCGACGATCTACTACGGCGACGAGATCGGGATGACGGGCGCGAACGACCCCGACAACCGCCGCCCGATGCGCTTCGGCGACGACGTCACGCCAGACGAGCGGGCGCTGAAGGAAGACGTGGCCGCCCTCGTACGCCTCCGCCGCGAGCGCGAATCGCTACGGCGCGGCGGCTTCCACACGCTCCGCGCCGAGGGCGACTTGTGGGCGTATCTCCGCGCCGGGGCCGAGGGCCGCACGCTCGTCGTGCTCAACAAAGGCGATGCGCCCGAAACCTTTGCGCTCGATCTCCCCGCGCCGCTCGCGTCCCGCGCCGCGCGGGACGCGCTCACCGGCGAGGCCGTGTCCGTCGCGGGCCGGCGCGTTACGCTCGCCGTTCCCTCGGTCGGCTACCGCGTCGTGGACCTCGACTAAACAGCGAAGGGCGACCGTGAGGCCGCCCTTCTTGCAGCATCGCGCAATGTAATGCTACGGCTTCTCGAGCGCCACGAAGTCCGCGCGCTCGCCGATGCCGGCGGAGACGGTGTTGACGACGTTCACGTTGAACGTCTCGACGCGCTCGCGCGTGCGGTCGTAGATGGTCCCGGTGAACTCGACCTCTTCCTGCCCCTCGGCCACCTCGATGGCCTTCTCGTTCTCGGCAAAGAAAACGCCTTTGTATTCCTTGCCACGGAAGGTCTTAACGGGGTAGGCGTACCCTTGCCCCTCGACCCCGTTGAGTTCCGCTTCCTTCAGCGTGTAAATAGCCACAGTGACCTCTCTCTGTTGATCCGACGAACACGTCACTCGCCCGCCGGGTGTGTGCGTTCGGCAGCGAGCCTTTAGTTTATCGCTTACGGGTTTCCCCCACGCTTGTTCTCGCCGCCATGCTCCACGCTGTTCCCACCTCCTGGCTCTCGTCCAAATTCCGAATCGAAGACGGAGGTCGGGACGTCGGGCAGCTCGACCTGGCGGCTATCCGTGAGCGCGCCACGTTCACCGTCAAAGACGTGGAGTTCGCGTTGTATCGCGAGGGGTTGGTGAGCGGCGATTTCGTGCTGGACTTCCACGGCAGCGCGATCGCCGTCGCGCAAAAGCCGAGTGCGTTCCGGCAGCGCTTCACCCTGTCGTTCGACGAGCGGCACTACACGTTGGAGGCGGCATCTGTCATGGGGCGAACCTTCGTGCTGCGCGAGGGCGACGTGGAGGCGGGGCGCGTCAGCCCGGTCGACTGGTTCAGCAGGAAAGCAGAGATCGACCTCCCCGAGTCCGTGCCACTGCCGATTCAGGTGTTCTGCTTCTGGCTCGTGCTGATTCTGTGGAAGCGTGCCGCGGCGGCGGCTTCGGGATGATGCGCTCCGTCCTCCGCCGCGTTCCACCTCAGGCGTTGCTGCTCGCCATCGTCGGACTCGCCGTGGCGCTGCGGGTCGGCGTCGTGGCGGCGAGCGGTGGGGGACTAAGGACGACGGATAGCGGGTACTTTTTCGGATATGCAGAAGACATTCTGTCTGGCGCGCCTACGGCGGACCGGTCGAACGGGTATCCGCTGCTCATTGCCCTACTCTCTCTGGCGCTGCCGGGTGCGTGGGTTTCGATGGCGCTCGTGACGCTGAATGTCGTGGCGTCGGGGGCGGTCGTTGCGCTCGTCGGGTGGATCGGGAGGAGGGTGGGCGGGTGGGATGTCGGACTGCTCGCAGCGCTGGGAACGGCGGTGTACCCGAACCAACTCAACTACGTCCGCTACCTCCTCACCGAGGCGCCGGCGACGTTCCTGCTCGTGGCGGCGGTCTGGCTCCTGCTGCGCCGCCGCGCGCCGATATCGAGTGCGGTCGTAGCGGGCGGATGCCTCGGCCTCGGCGTGCTGTTGCGTTCGTCGCTGCTAGGCGTAGGCGTCTTCCTGCTCGTCGTGCTCGTCGCGTATCGCCGGCCCTGGCGAGAGGTCGCGGGGCTAGCGGTGGGCGGGGGGCTCATCCTCGCGCTCAACCTCGCGCTCATCGCGAGCGGCACGATCGCGCCGACGCGGCACACCGGGCCGAACATGCTGATGGCGATCCAATCCTCGTCGACGGAGGGCATCGTGTTTTCCATCGAGGCATTTTCCGAGGAGGAGCAGGCGCGTCCGCTCGCGACCTACCTCCGTTTTGCCGCCGAGCGGCCCGCGACGTTCGTCCGGCAGCGGGCCTCGGCGCTGTGGGAGCTGTGGGGGCCGTGGCCTGAACCTGGCGACCCCGACGATCCGAGGACCGTGCCGGTGCGGCTGCTCATCGGGCTACGCTTCGTGCTCATCGTGCTTGCGGCGGCGGGGCTCGCGCAGCACGTCCGCGACGAGCGGGCGTGGCTGCTCGCCGCCCCGATCCTCGCCATCACCGCGATCCACGTCGTGTTCTTCGCGGTGCCGCGGTTCACATACGTCGTAGAGCCGCTCGCGGCCGTGCTCGCGGCGTGGTTCGTGGCGGACCTCGCCGCGCGGCACCGACGCGCGGGCTCTAGGGGCGTGCGCTGAGACACCGGGGGTTCGTGTTTGTTTTGCATTCGTTTATATCCCGGCACGCCCTACCTTGAACGTCTGCCCTCCTCACCCAACCGCTGCGACTATGCTCCGCCTCGACCGCCGCCACATCGCCCCGTTTATCGACGACGCCACCCGCGACCGCGTGCAGCCCCGCGTCGAAGCCGCCCACCGCGCGGTGCTCGACGGCTCGGGCGCGGGCGGCGACATGCTCGGCTGGCGCCCGCTCGTCCTCGAGCCCGACACGGACCTGCTCGATGAGATCGTCGAGACGGCGGAGGAGATCCGCGAACGCGCCGACGTGCTCGTCTGCATCGGGATCGGCGGTTCGTACCTCGGCCCGCAGGCCATCATCGAGGCGCTCACGCCCGCGTTCTCCAACAGCGACGGGCCAGAGATCGTCTTCGCCGGGCACCACCTCTCGCCGGGCTACCACGAGGCGCTCCTCGACTACCTGAAGGGGAAGAGCGTCTACGCGAACGTGATCTCGAAGAGCGGGAGCACGCTCGAACCCGCCCTCGCCTTCCGCTTCATCCGCCGTTTCCTCGAAGACAATTTCGACGACGCGCAGCGCCGGATCATCGTCACGACGGGGCCGGACGGCGGGCTGCTCAACCCGCTGCGCGATGAGAAGGGCTACCGCAAGTTCATCATCCCCGACGGCGTGGGTGGGCGGTTCTCCGTCCTCACGCCCGTCGGCCTCCTCCCGATCGCAGCGGCGGGCCACAACATCCGCGGGCTGATGCGGGGCGCGGGCGATGCCACGGCCGAGCTCGAAGAGGTCGCCGGCAACCCCGCGCTCGACTACGCCGCCGACCGGTTCCTCCTCCACGAGCAAGGCTACAAGACCGAACTGCTCGCCGTGATGGAGCCCCGGCTGCGCGACTTCGGCTCGTGGTGGCAGCAGCTCTTCGGCGAGAGCGAGGGGAAGGAGGGCAAGGGGCTGTTCCCGTCCGTCGCGCAGTACACCTCCGACCTCCACTCGCTCGGGCAGTACGTGCAGCAGGGGCAGCGCTCGCTCGTCGAGAGCTTCCTCCTCGTCGACGCCGCCGGCGCCGGGCCGACGGTGCCGGAAGAGGACGGCAACCCGGATCAGTTGAACTACCTCGCCGGGAAGACGTTTGCTGAGATCGACCAGAGCGCGTACGAAGCCACGGCCGCGGCCCACGCGGAGGGCGGCGTCCCGAACTGGACGCTCACGCTCCCCCGGCTCAACGCCCGCGCCCTCGGCGAAGCCATCGCGTTCTACGAGCACGCCGTCGCCGTCGGTGGCTACCTCCTCGACGTGAACCCGTTCGACCAGCCCGGCGTGGAGAACTACAAGCAGAAGATGTTCAAGCTCCTCGGCCGCGACGGGTCGTAGACGGAGCCGAGCCGATTCTCAACAAGACGATCCGATGCCCTTCGACTGCCGCATGGAGCCAGACCGGCGACGCGGCATCTTGACGCTGCGCGGCCGAGTCGACGCGGTGGATTTCATCGCCGCCATGCGTGCCCTCTACGGGCATCCCGAGTGGCAGCCCGATTTCGACGCGCTCTGGGACGCCGGCGGTATCACGCAACTCGTCATCGAACCGGCCGACCTGGGGCCGATTTCGGAGGGGTATCGGAACGTGGAGACGCGGATGGGCTCGGGGCGTGCGGCCTTCGTCGCGTCGCGCGACGTCGTCCACGTCATCACCCAGCTTTTGCTCCACCGGCTGCGCAACCCGAACCGGGAACGCCGGACGTTTGTCCGCCTCGACGACGCGGTGGCGTGGTTGAACGAGCGTGAGGCCTGATTCGGGAGGGCGCCGGTTGGTGACCGACGAAAACTCCCGGCTGCCTCTGCCGTTGAAGCCGTCCTTCACTCTCTCACTCCCCGTCTGCTCGATGCCGCTCCGCCTGCTCTTCCTCGCTTTCGCCCTCACCGTTTCCGCCTGCGCGCCGACGGGCATCTCCGTGCCCGACACGTCCGAGGTCCCCGTGGGCCCCGTCGTCGTGGAGACCGACGACTACGAGAACGAGAACCTCCACGCCGTGCTGTGGACGCAGACGGCGCCCGAGTTCCGCGCGCTCACGCTGCAGACGTTCGCCGCCGCCCGCGCCGCGCTCCCGCGAGCGCTCGCCGATACGTCGTGGACCGCCGCGCCCGAGCAGCGGGCGATGGGCGGCTACGGCATGCTCCCGCCCGCCGTCGTCCTCGACGTGGACGAGACGGTGCTCGACAACGCGGCGTATCAGGCCCGGCTCGTGCAGACCGACGGCGTCTACTCCCGCGAGTCGTGGCAGGCGTGGGTGGACGAGGCGGCGGCCCCGCCCGTGCCCGGCGTCCTCGCCTTCACGCGCGCCGCCGACAGCCTCGGCATCGCTGTGGTCTACCTCACGAACCGCCGGGCGAGCGAGGAGGAGGCGACGCGGCGCAACCTGCTCGCCGAGGGCTTCCCCGTCCGCGACGACTTCGACGCCGTCATCACGCGGGGCGAGCGGCCCGAGTTCGAGCCCGGCGACAAAGGCCCGCGTCGCCGTGCCGTCGCCGAGCAGTTCCGCGTCCTCGCGCTCCTCGGTGACAACCTCGGCGACTTCCTCTCGGACGTGGACACGTCGGTGGAGGAGCGTGACCGGCTCGCCGCGCCCTACGCCGGGTGGTGGGGCGAGCGGTGGTTCATGCTGCCGAACCCGCAGTACGGCTCGTGGGAGAGCGCGCTCTTCGACAACGACTACAGCCTGACCCGGGAGGAGCGGTTGGAGCGGAAGGCGGCGCAGCTCCGCACCGGCCGGGAATAAGAGGCGGCGCGCAGGCTTTGCGAAACGCGCGTCGGACGGCGGCGTTTATGCGGTTCCTCTCTCCACCTGCCTATCTCCGATGCCCCGCTCCGCCACGCTGCTCGTCGTCCTGCTCGCGCTCTCGCTCACCGGCTGTCAGCGGGCCTATTTCAACGCGCTCGAACGGATCGGCATCGAGAAGCGCGACGTGCTCGTGGACCGCGTCGAGGAGGCGCGGGACAGCCAGAACGAGGCGAAGGAGCAGTTCCGCGACGCGCTCGACGAGTTCTCCGCCCTCGTGAACTTCGACGGCGGCGATCTCGAAGACATGTACAACAAGCTGAGCCGCGAGTACGAGCGGAGCGAGGACCGCGCCGACGAGGTCCGCGACCGGATGGACGCCGTGCACGCCGTCGCCACGGCGCTCTTCGACGAGTGGGAGAGCGAACTCGACGCCTACTCTGATCGGAGCCTCCGGCGCGAGAGCGAGCGGCAGCTCCGGGAGACGCGCGCCCGTTACGAGGAGATGCTCGCGGCGATGGAGCGGGCCGAGCGCAAGATGGCGCCCGTGCTCGAAGCCTTCCAGGACCAGGTGCTCTTCCTCAAGCACAACCTCAACGCCCGTGCCGTCGCCTCGCTCGAAGGGACCGTAGACGAACTCGAAACCGACGTGGACGTGCTCATCCGCGACATGGAAGCCTCGATCGCCGAGGCGAATGCGTTCATCGAGCAGATGCAGGCGGGCTGACGGAGCGCTGTGCGCGGGGCCTGCGGAGTTGGGCGGAGGAGCGGGAGCCGGTGCCGGACGCGCCGGCCGAGGTGGTGTAGCACCTACCGAACTCCCGCTCTCCTGTGGTCGCATGATACGGCCGCGCATGCGGACAACCGGCGTGTCCATCCATATAGTTTTGGATCACTTATGCGGTGGATCGAGCGAGGCCATGTGCCGGCGCAGGCTCTCATACCCGAGCCGTTGCTCGGCCTCGGCCCACGGCACCCATTCGACCTGCTCGATCCCCTCCCGCTCCTCCGGTGTGAAGTCGCGCTCGGGCGTCTCCATGAAGTACCAGTGCGTCGTTTTGACGAGGTAGCGCCCGCCTTCGGGGTAGCCGTGAACCGTCGTCCCGGCCGGCGCGACGATCCGCAGGTCGTCGATGCCGACCTCTTCGCGCACTTCGCGGACGGCGCACTCCTTTACCGTCTCGCCGGGGTCGAGCTTGCCTTTGGGGAGGTCCCACGCCCCGCGCCGGTAGATCAGCAGGAGCAGCGTCGCGTCGCCGTCGCGGCGGACGACGTAGCCGCCGGCCGCCGTCACGGGCGCGGGCGGGAGGTATGGATCGCGGTTCGGGATCGTCCCGTCGCCTTCGACCACGAGGACGCACTCGCCGTCAGCGCACGCCTTTTCGGCGTCGGCGAGGGTCGCGTGCAGGTGGAACCCGGTATCCTGCGGTGAGATCTTGTGCGCGTCGGCCGCGTCTATGGCCTCGGCCGCGACGCACGCGAACCGCAGCGCGGTCCCTTCCAGCGATGCTCGGTCGTTTCCCATGGGCTCGTCGTTCGTGAGAGGGGAGAGGGGAGCCGGAGTGTACCGCCTCCCCCTCTCCCTTACGGGCCCCGCCCCCATTTTATCCCCCCCCTCATGAGCAGCTACGAATACGACGTGATCGTCATCGGTGGCGGCGCGGCCGGGCTCACGGCCTCGGGCCTCGCCGCGTCCTTCGGCGCGAAGACGATGATGATCGAGCGCGCCCGCCTCGGCGGCGACTGCACGTGGACGGGCTGCGTGCCGAGCAAGACGCTCATCAAGGCCGCGAAGGTCGCCCACCACGCCCGCGCCGCCCACCGCTTCGGCCTCACCGACATGGCGCCGGAGATCCCGTTCGCACGCGTGATGGAATACGTCCGCACGGTCCGCGACGAGGTCTACCACGAGGCCGACCGGCCGGAGATCTACGAAGACCTCGGCATCGACGTGCACTTCGGCGCGGCCCGGCTCGCCGACCCGCACACGGTCGTGATTGAGGGCGACGCGACGGCGCGGGTGACGGCGCGGAAGATCGTCCTCGCCACCGGTGGCCGCGCTGCCGTCCCGCCGATCCCGGGGCTCGACAGGGTCCCGCATCTCACGAACGAATCGCTCTTCGAGATCGACGCGCAGCCCGGCGCGATCATCGTCGTCGGCGGTGGGCCGATTGGGATCGAGATGGCGCAGGCGTTCCAGCGGCTCGGGACCGACGTGACGGTTGTCGACATGGCCGACCGCATCCTCGGGCGCGACGATGCCGAGCACGCCGAAATCCTGAAGGGCGTGCTCGAAGGCGAAGGCGTGCAGTTCGTCCTCGGCGCGGGCGTCGAGCGTGTCGAGCAGGCCGACGGGCAGATCGCCGTCTACGTCAGCATCGGCGACGAACAGCGGACGCTCCGAGCCGATCAGCTCCTCCTCGCCACGGGCCGGCGGCCGAACATCGAAGACCTCGGGCTCGCCGAGGCGGGCGTCGTTTTCACCAAAAAAGGCATCCAGGTCGACGACACGTGCCAGACCTCGCAGGACCACATCTACGCCGTGGGCGACTGCACGGGGGAGTACCAGCTGACCCACATGAGCGAGCACATGGCGAAGGTGGCGATGTCGAACGCCGTCCTCCACGTGCCCTCGAAGATCGACCGCGCGCACGTCCCGTGGTGCACCTTCGCCGACCCCGAAGTCGGCCAGCTCGGGGCGACGGAGCAGGAGTTGATCGAGCGCGGCGAGGACTACGAGGTCTACCAGTTCCCGTACTCGAAGGTCGACCGCGCCATCACCGAGAGCGAGACGACGGGCAACATCAAGGTCTTCGCGACGACGTGGCGCGGCAAGATCCTCGGCGCGAGCGTGCTCGGCGACCGCGCGGGCGAGCTGATCTCGCTCTACGCCGTGGCGATGAAGAACGGCGTCACGCTCCGCCAGATCTCCGACACGATTCATCCGTACCCGACCTACGGCCTCGCCGCCCGCCGCGCCGCCGACCAGTGGTACGCGCGGAAGCAGTTCCCCGTCGTCATCAAGACCGTGCAGAAGCTCTTCGGCTACCGCGGCCCCGAGCCGAAAGAGATCGACCCCGACCGGATCGTGTGACCGAGCCCGCGTTTAGTCGGGCTCGGCGGTGCGGGCGGACTCGACCGCTTCCTCTGAGGGAACGTAGCCGAGGAGCAGTCCCCCTCCTGGACAGGAGGGGCCAGGGGTGGTCGAACGAGGGCTGATGCCATGCCTCGTCTACCCCCTCCCCCTACGGGGACTCCCCCTGTCCAGGGGGAGGGCTTCCTGAGGAGCACTTGGGCAGCTTCACAGACGTGCTCTACGTCAGTACGTTCGCCGTCCGCTCCCGCTCGGCGGCGTAGCTCAGAGCCGCGAGCACGTCTTGCCGTGTCAGGTACGGGAAGTCGGCCAGTACCTCTTCGACGCTCATCCCCGACGCGAGGTAGCTCAGCACGTCGTAGACCGTGATCCGTATCTCGCGAATGCAGGGCTTGCCGCCCCGCGTGCCGGGCTCGATGGTGATGAGGTCTTGGTAATCCATAGCGCTCGGTAGGCGATCTATCGGCGGGCGGGATGCGTCAATGTAACCGCCGGCCCTCTCGTCGGTTCGCGCCGACCGTCCCGAGGTGCGGCGGCACGACCGCTTCGAGGCGTCGGACGAGGGCCGGGTCCATGTAGGCGTAGTCGTCGGGGATGCCGAGGCAGATCACGCGCTGGCCGTTCAGGTGCTTCCGAAACACCGTCCTCAGTTTGCGCGCGTGCGCCTGTTCCATCACGAAGATGATGTCGGCCCATGCCACGAGTTCCGACGTGAGCCGCTCCTCCGCGTCGTTGGCGAGCCCGGCCGAGGCGACCACGATGCCGGGGTGGGCGGCGAAGACCGCTGCGGCCGTCGGGCTGCGGAGGCGGTTCCTGCTACAGACGAAGAGGATGTGCTTCATTCCATCATGCGTGCTGTAACACGGGGCTGCTCACCGGCGCAGGGCGAGGACCGCTGACAGTGGCTCAGAGTGCAGGATACGCCGCCGGACGGACAACGCGAACACGCTGGTACTCTTCATCAGCGTGCAGTCGCGATTTCGGCGACCTTGTGGCTGGCAACTCGTTAGCTATGAGATAGTTGAAGCACACATGGCGTACCGCTCCCAACCGCTCTATTTGCTGAAGCCCGCGTACAACACGCCGGAGATCGAGAACGCGATGAACGGCTTCATCGCTAGCTGGCTGGACCTGCATCAGCTATCGGACGCGCAGAGACTTTACCACTACACAGACTTGGCAGGTCTCAGGGGAATCCTAGCGAGCCGGAGTCTTTGGTTCAGTCACGCCACTTCGCTAAATGACCCTCTTGAGATCCAATATGGTCAGGATCTGATAGCCGATGCGCTGAACAGCGCGATGGCGGCTGAGAGCAACGACGAAGCGAGAACGTTCCTGCGACAGATCACCGTTCAGGTGCAGGCATTCGGGAGGGCTCTGTTCCATTCGTTCGTCGCCTGCTTCTGCGAGGATGATGACTTGCTGAGCCAGTGGCGCGGCTATGCCGACCGTGGAGGCGGCTACTGCATAGGGTTTGAATTCTCGGATGCAACCAGGACAACCTCTAGCCTCGACAGCCTTGATAAGGGACGGTCTCCGTTTCTGAGAAAGGTGATCTATGACGAGGATGGCCAGCGCAAGCTGGCTTCGGATTACATCCAACAAGTGACGGACGCAGCGAAGGCGGCGCTCGCAACAGGGATCTCAAAAGCCTATGGCAGCATGCCTGGATACGTCCCGTCGGTGATGGCGATGCAAGCGGCGAACGTGCTGCTCGACATGATGCTGGTTTTCAAGCACCGGGCCTTCCGGGAGGAGAAAGAGTGGCGGCTCATCCGGGTCACTATGGACAACCACGAGCCGGAAAGCATCCAGTTTCGTGAAGCATATGGAGGGCTCGCCCCATTTCGCCCGACTCACGTCTACGATCTCGGCGCGGAGGATGCCGCATCGTTCCCACTACGCGCTATCAGCTTCGGACCGTCGCTGGAACCACTTCGAACGCGAGCAGCACTAGAACTTCTTGTCCACCATACGGGCTCTGATGAGAGTCCAATCGGCTTGACCCCTCACCTTGTCCAGATCAAAGGACCTGGTTACAGCTTGCGGTAGGCACATGGGGAGATGTCTGCCGCATGGTTAGGCAGCCTAGGCGTGTTTAAGCGTACCCATTGGCGGCATAAGCAACGGCTTGCGCTTGCTACGCCGCCTCGTCGAGCACCTCGTCGAAGGTTACGCCGACGAGCTTGCTCACGCCCTCCTCCTGCATCGTCACGCCGTACATCCGGTCGGCCGCCTCCATCGTGAGCTTGTTGTGGGTCACGAGGATGAACTGCGTGCTCGCCGAGAAGGAGCGGATGAGGCCCATGAACCGCTCCACGTTCGAGTCGTCGAGCGGGGCGTCGACTTCGTCGAGGATGCAGAACGGGCTCGGTTTGACGAGGTAGATCGCGAAGAGGAGCGCGATCGCCGTGAGCGTCTTCTCGCCGCCGGAGAGCTGGGCGATCCCGCTCGGCTTCTTCCCCTTCGGCCGCGCGCGGATCTCGACGGGGCTTTCGAGCGGGTCGTCGCCGGCGAGCACGAGGTCGGCACTCGCGTTCTCGCCGAAGAGGTCGACGAAGAGGCGCTGGAACTCGCGGCGGACGGCCTGGAACGTCTCGTCGAAGCGGGCGGAGGCGGTGGCGTTGATCTCGCGGATCGTCGAGCGGAGCGAGGCCTCGGCCTGTTCGAGGTCGGCCTGCTGGGCGCGGAGGAAGTCGAGCCGCTCTTTCTCCTCCTCGTAGGATTCGAGGGCGAGCTCGTTGACGGCGCCGAGCCCGCGCAGCTTCTCGCGGAGGCCGGGGACCTCGCGCCGCGCGGCGTCGGCGTCGAAGTCGGGCGCGGGCGGGTCGACCTCGCCGAGGGCGACGCCGTACTCGTCCCACACGCGCTCGGCGACGGCCTCCATGCGGGTGCCGATCTCGCCGAGGCGGACGGCTCCGGCGGCCTGCCGCTGCTGCGCGTCCTCCCGCAATCGGCGGACGTCGCGGAGGAGCACGTCGGTGTCGGAGATCGCGGAGCGGGCGTCGGAGACGGCGGTCTCGGCCTGCTTCACGGCGGTGTCGAGGTCGGCGCGGGCGTCGCGGAGGCGCGTGGCGCGGGCCTCTTGCGTGGCCTTGAGCCCGGCGGCCTCCTCGCGCTGGACGCGGACGCGCTCGGCCTCGGTCTGGCGGGCCGTCTCGCGCTCGGCGAGCTCGCGGATCGTCCGCTCGGCGCGGTCGCGGTCACGGCGGAGGGCGTCGAGCTGGTTGCGGGCCTGGACGGTGGCGAGGTGCGCGTCGCTGAAGCGGGCGAGGGCGTCGCGCCCGGCGGCGTCGGCGGCGGCGAAGGCGGCCTCGGCATCGGTGCGGGCCTGCTGGGCGTCGGCGTGCGCGTGCTGGGCGTCGGCGAGGGCGGCTTCCTGCGCGTCCGTCGCCTCGGCAGCGTCGCGCTCGGCGCGGAGTTCGGCGCGCCGCGCGTCGAGCCCGGCCTGGCGCTGCGTCTGGGCGTCGACGTCGTACGCGATCTGGCTCGCTTCTCGGTCGGCGTCGGCGAGGGCGCGTTCGGCTTCGCGGAGCGCGGTCCGGCGGGTGTCGAGGGCGAGGGTGTCGCGCTCGGCGCGGAGTGCCCGGTCCTTCGTTTCGAGCGATGCCACTTCAGACGTCGCGGCGTCGACCTCAGCGCGGGCGGCGTCCAGCCGTTCCCGCTGTCCGAGCCGCTCGGCCCCGGCCGACTGCGCCGCGCCGCCCGCGTGGAGGACGCCGCGCGCGCTCGTCCACTCGCCCTCCGGCGTGACAAACCGGGCGAAGGGGTGCGGGCCGTGCAGCGCCTCGGCCTCGGCGAGCGACGCGGCGAGGAACGTGTCGCGGAGCAGGAGACGCGCGAGCGGCCGGTACGCTGCGTCAGTTCTGACCACGTCGGCGACGGCGACGGTGCCGTCGGGTGCGGAGTGCTCGGCGTCGGGCGCGTCGGGCAGCCGGTCGAGCACGACGAAGGTGGCGCGGCCCGCGTCGTCGGCGCGCAGCCGCTCGATGCCCGCGTGGGCCTCGGCTTCGGTCTCGACGACGAGGCACGACGCGAACGGCCCGAGCGCGGCGTCGACGGCGGGGCGGTGCTCGGGGTCGCACGCGAGGAGGTCGGCGACGGTGCGCGGCGCGGCGGCCCAATCGGGCTGCGTGAGGAGCGTCTGCACGGCGTCGGAGAACCCCTCGTAGCTGTCAAGCAGGCTCTGGAGCACGCCCGCCTCGGCCGCCGAGGCGTCGAGCCGCCGGTGCGCCTCGCGCAGGTCACGCCCGACGGCTTCGAGCTGGGCGTCGAGGTCGGCGCGTTGACTTTCGGCATCGCGCAATGCAGCTTCGGCAACGTCGCGGGCGGACTGGGCTTCGGCGCGCGCGGTCTCGGCGGCGTCGGTTCTGCCGGCGGCAGCGGCGAGCGTTTGGTCGATCTCGCGCCGTGCCGTCTCGATGCGGTCGATCTCGGCCTCCAAAAAGGCCTGACGGTTCCGCTGCGTGTCGAGCGCGGCGCGGGCGGTCGCGACGGCGTCGGCGGCGCGGCGGGCCTCGGCTTGCGCTGCGCTGGCGCGCTCGCGGGCGGTCCGGGTAGCGGCCTCGGCGCGGTCGCGCTCGGCGGCGCGCTCGGCCTGCGCCTGCTCGGCGTCGGCGCGGGCTGCGTCGGCGTCGGCGATCTGTGCTTCGAGGGTTTCGGCTTCGGCGCGGAGCGCGTCGGCGCGGGCGGTGTCGGCGTCGCGCTCGCGGTCGATCCGGTCGAGCGCGGCGGCGGCGGCGGCGCGGCGCTCGTCGGCGAGGCGGGCCTCGGCCTCGGCCGCGCGGAGCTGCTCGGCGTGGGCGTTGAGCGCGCGCTGGTGCTCGGCGAGGACGCACTCGCGGTCGAGCAGGGTGGCGCGGAGCGCTTCGCCCTCGGCCTCGCGGCGCTGGAGTTGGGTCGTCCGTTCCTCCACGGCGTCCCGAAGTGTCGCGGCTTCGGTTTCGAGCGTCCGGCGCTCGTCGGCGAGGCGGGCGTAGTCGGCGGCGGCGAGGGCGAGTTCGAGCTTGCGGAGGCGCTCGCTGAGGGTCTGGTGGCGCTGCGCTTTATTGGCCTGCCGCGAGAGGCTGCGGACGTTCTTCTCGATCTCGTCCGTGAGGTCGGCGAGGCGCGTGAGGTCGGCCTGCGTTGTGTCGAGGCGGCGGAGGGCCTGGCCACGGCGGAGCTTGTACTTCGTGATGCCGGCGGCCTCCTCGAAGAGGCGGCGGCGGTCGTCGGCGTTCTCCGAGAGGATGTCCTCGATCATCTTCAGCTCGATGACGGAGTACGCGCCCGCACCCATCCCCGTGTCCATGAACAGGTCGAGGATGTCCTTGAGGCGGCAGACGGTCCCGTTGAGGAGGTACTCCGACTCGCCCGAGCGGTAGAGCCGGCGGCTGATCGTGACGTCGGTGTACTCGGTCGGGAGGACGTTGCGGGTGTTCTCGATGGATAGGGACACCTCGGAGAGCCCCAGGGCGCGGCGCGTGGCGGTCCCGTTGAAGATCACGTTCTCCATCTTCTCCGAGCGCAGCAGCCGCGCCCGCTGCTCGCCGAGCACCCACCGCACGGCGTCGATGATGTTCGACTTCCCGCACCCGTTCGGGCCGACGATCGCGGTCACGCCGGGGTCGAAGTGGATGGACGTTTTGTCGGCGAAGCTCTTGAAGCCGTGGAGCTCGATGCTGCTGAGGTACATGCGGAGGCGGCGGGGCGGCGCGGTGGGAGTCGTTCGGAAGATAGCCTACACTGACCCCCGCTGCCGCCGCCCGCACCGTCGTGTGGACCGAACGCGAAACGCCCCGCCTCGCACGGAGCGAAGGCGGGGCGTCGGAGCCGCAGCGATGTGCGCCGCTTTATTTGGCCGGCATGCGGAAGGCCTCGATGTCGCCCGAGCCGTTGGCGTCGACGTACGTGTTCACGTCGGTGATCGTCGCGTTGCCGTTCACGGCGTTCATCTCGAAGACGCGCCACGTATCCCCCGGCGTCGCGGCCGGTGCGCGGTACTCGCGGACGAGGCCCTGGTCGTTGTAGACCTGGACGCGTGCTGGAATATCCTGGTCGTTGAGCGTCCCGGCGATGCCCTGTGAGCCGTTCACGCTCTGGTCCGAGAAGTTGTGCACCGAGTAGCGATACATCCCGTCGTTGCTGGGCGTGACCGTGATGGTTTCAGGCCCCTCTCCACTCGTGTCGTCGGTGTCGAGGTTGGCTACGGTGCCGAAGACTTCGTCGGCGTAATAGACGTGGAAGCGGCCGTCCTCGCCGTCAGGCCCGGTGAGGTGCGAGTCGAGGTCGCGGGGCTGCGTGCCCCACGAGAGGACGATGCGGAAGGCGCCGGCGGGCGGGGCGACCGTCGCCACCGTCTGCGGGAGCGTGTTCGCGCCGTCGGTGATCTCCACGTTCGTGAGGACTACGTCGAGGAAGCCGTTGGCGCGGATCGTGACGGTGTACGTGCCCGTCGCGATGCCGTCGATCGTGAACGTGCCGGTCGAGTCGGTCGTGGCTTCGGCGGAGGCGCTGCCACGGACGAACCGGACGAGGGCGCCCGCGATGGGATCGCCCTCTTGGGAGTCGACGATGACGCCGGTGATGGTGGCGTCGCCGTCGATGTCGTCGTCTTCAGCGGAGTCGCACCCGATGCCGGCAATCAACAGGAGGGCGAGGAGGGAGAGGGAGAGCAGACGTTGCATGGTAGTAGCTAGGGAAAGGAGAAATTCCGTGGGTGGTGCGCTAGGGAGGTGGGCGGCGCTGAGGGGCCCCGCGGCCTCCCCATGCATCACGATGTTAGACGATGGGGGAGGTCAATAGTTCGTGTGAGGAGGAGCGAATAGCTTCCAATTTTGCCTGCACCTACCCGCTCGGCCCGCTAGCATCGTGAGGGGGGGCGCGGTATGTTTGCAGCCCCGGCCACCCCCTCCCTCCTGCGCGATGCCCTCTACTTCCGGCGACGTGACCCGCCTCCTCGACGCGATGCGCAGTGACGCCGACGGTGAAGCGTTCGGCGAGCTGTTCGGGCTCGTGTACGACGAGCTCCACCGGCAAGCGCACCGCCAGCGCGCGGGCTGGCACAACGCCCGCACCCTCAACACGACGGCCCTCGTCCACGAGGCCTACGCCAAGCTCGTCGACGGGGCCGACGTGCCGTTCGAGAGCCGGTCGCACCTCCTCGCCGTGGCGGCGAAGGCGATGCGGCAGATCCTCCTCGACTACGTCAAGGCGCAGCGCGCCCAGAAGCGCGGCGGCGACCGCGACCGCGTCACGCTCGAAGACGGGCTCGCGATCGCCGAGGACGAGACCGTCCGTCTCCTCGCCCTCGACCAGGCCCTCGACACCCTCCACGCGATGAGCCCCGAGGCCGCGCGCATCGTGGAGTGCCGGTTCTTCGGCGGGATGAGCGTCGAGGAGACGGCCGAGGCCCTCGGCATCTCGGACTCGACGGTGAAGCGGCGCTGGCGGACGGCCCGCGCGTGGCTCCACCGCGAGCTGAAGGACGCCCCGCTGACGGACGAGTGAGCACGGCGCGCGTGAGCCCTGCGGCCACCGCACGTCGTGAGTAGGTACGAGCCCCTCCCGCATTCCCCCGACCGATGGACGCCGCCCGCTGGACCCGCATCGAGGCCCTCTTCGACCACGCCGCCGCGCTGGAGCCGGACGCCCGCGCGGCATTCCTCGACGCGGAGACTGCGGACGACCCCGCCCTGCGGGAGGAGGTCGAAGCGCTGCTCGCCGCCGACGCCGACGCCGACGACTATCTCGGCCGGCTCAACCTCAAGTTCGTGGGCCCCGCGCTCGAATCGGCCCTCGCGCAGCGCGATGCGCTCATCGGCTCCGAGGTCGGGCCGTACCGCGTGCTGCGGATGCTCGGGCAGGGCGGCATGGGCGCCGTCTACCTCGCCGAGCGCGCCGACGGGGCGTTCGCGCAGACCGTCGCGCTCAAGCTCGTCCGCCCCGGCCTCGCGCCCGACCTCACGACGCGCTTCCTCGCCGAGCGCCGCATCCTCGCCCGGCTCGAACACCCGAACATCGCCCGCCTCATCGACGGCGGCGTGACGGCCGACGGCCGGCCGTGGCTCGCGATGGAGTACGCCGCCGGCGAGCCGATCACGGACTACTGCGACCGCAAGCAACTCAGCGTGAACGAGCGGCTCGCCCTCTTCGAAGAGGTCTGCGAGGCCGTCACGTTCGCCCACCGCAACCTCGTCGTCCACCGCGACCTCAAGCCGTCGAACATCCTCGTCGCCGAGTCCGGCTCGGGCAGCACGGTGAAGCTGCTCGACTTCGGGATCGCGAAGCTGATGGAGGACGACGACGCCTTCGCCGTGGCCGAGACGCGGACGGGGATGCGCGTGATGACGCCGGAGTACGCCGCGCCCGAGCAGGTCCGCGGCGAGCCGGTCTCGACGGCGACGGACGTCTACGCCCTCGGCGTCCTCCTCTACGAGTTGCTGACGGGCCGCCGCCCGTACCGCCTCGCGAGCCGGGTCCGCCACGAGGTCGAGCGCGCCATCCTCGAAGACGAGCCGACGCGCCCGAGCACGGCCGTCGGGGAGCCCCTGCCGGAGACGGAGCGGACGACGACGCCAGACACGCTCAGCCAGGCCCGCCGCGCCGATACCGCCGCGCTCCGCCGCCGCCTCTCGGGCGACCTCGACCAGATCGTGCTGACGGCGCTGCGCAAAGAGCCCGACCGGCGCTACGGCTCCGCCGAGGCGTTCGCCGACGACGTGCGGCGGCACCTCCACGGGCAGCCGGTGAAGGCGCAGCCGGACACGGCCGGGTACCGGGCGCGGAAGTTCGTGCGGCGCCACCGCGGCAGCGTCGCGGCGGCGGCCCTCGTGTTCGTCGCGTTGGCCGCTGGCCTCGGCACCGCGCTCTGGCAGGCGGACCGCGCCGAGGCCGAGGCCGTCCGAGCGCAGACCGAGGCGGCGAAGGCCCGCGAGGTGACGACGTTCCTCATCGACCTGTTCGAGACGAACAACCCCAATGAGTCTCGCGGTGACGCGATCCCCGTGCGCGACGTGCTGGAGCGCGGGGCCGTGCGCGTCCTCGAAGACCTCGATGGCGAGCCCGACGTGCAGGCGGCGCTCCTCAGCGCCATCGGTGAGGTCTACCGCAAGCTCGGTAACTACGAGCGTGCCGACTCGCTTTTGCGCATCGCGGTGGCGTCGCGCCGCACCCTCGCCGCCTCAGACCCCGACGTCCGGCGCGGGCTCGGCGAAAGCCTCCTCTACCTCGGCTCCGTCCGCCGCGAAGAGGGCGCCTACGCTGAGGCGCTGACGCTCGTGCGCGAGGCCGACTCCCTCACCACCCTCGTCCTCGGCCCCCGCCACCCGACCACGCTCGCGGTGCGGAACGAACTCGCGATGGTCCTGCAGCAGAACGGGCAGCCGGATCAAGCCGCCGCCCTCCTCCGCGAGATCATCGCCGTGGGCGAGGAGGAGCTAGACCCGGACGGCGACGAACTGGCCACGTACCGGGTTAACCTCGGCGGGATGCTGGCCGAAGTGGGCGAGCTCGACGAAGCGCGCCCGCCACTGGAGCAAGGCATCCGCACGTTCCGCACCGTCTTCGGACCCGACGACCCGCGGACGGTCGCCGCCACGTCGAGTCTCGCCTATGTGCTAAAAAGCACCGGGGCGTTCAATGAGGCGGAGGAAGCGTACCGTCAGGTCATAGCATCGCTCGCCGTGAGCTACGGGCCGAAGCACCCCGCCGTCAGCTTCGTGACGAACAACCTCGCCTCCCTCCTCAAAGAGCGCGGGGAGTACGACGAGGCCGACTCGCTCTACACGCGAGCCGTGACCAACATCCGCGAAGCGATGGGCCCGGAGCACCCGGCCGTGCTCGTCCTCGAATTCAACAGGGCAGACCTCGCGCGCCGTCGCGGCGACCTCGATGCGGCGGAGACCGGGCACCGCGCCGTGTTGGAAGCTCGGCAGCGCGTGCTCGGGCCCGATCACCCCGACGTGGCCGGGAGCTACTACGAGATCGCACAACTCCACCTCGCCCGAGAGGATGCCGAGGGGGCCGAGCCGCTGCTCCGGCAAGCCATCGCCATCTACGAGCCGCAGATGGGCACCGACAACGTCGCGACGGCCGAGGCATACCGCGCGCTTGGCGAGCTCCTCAGCCGACGAGGGAGCTATGCGGAGGCCGACCCGCTCTTGTTATCGGCACACGAAACCTTCCTCCTCAAGCGAGGACGCGACCACGAGGAAACCCGAGAGGCTGCGTCTACCCTGTCGACGCACTACCGACGGTGGAACAAGCCCGAAGACGCCGCCCGTTATCAGCCGATGGCGGCGGAGTGAGGAAGCGCTGGGGACAAACCGGGAGCCGAAGGCTCACTGTGGGCGCGGCGGGGCGGAGTGAACGATCGCGCGGAGAATGCGGAGCAGGTCCGCGCTCGTCCACGTCGAGGACTCCGACACACTGTAGCAGTACACCCCCTCGCACGCCGGCGTGACGGTGAGGGTGGCCGGAGCGATGTCAGACCACGCGGGGGCGGGGGCAGGTATCGACGCGACGTGGACTTCCCTGTCACCGTGCCTGTGCGGGGTGCGAGGCATAAGGGCGTAACTCATGGTCGTGGCGGTGGCGCGTGATACGGGAGCGAGCGTGGGGAGACGACGGATCCACTCCTTGAGCCGGGCAGGAGGTGATTGGCTTCCTTCAGCAATACGTAGGCTCGCGCCGAGAGGGGCCACGGGATATGTAAAAAAATTCGACGCGCTAGATTTTGCAGATCGAATCGCTGCAACAAGTGGATAGGTAGCCCTCGGATAAGGCGGCCTCGCCCATCAATTTGGGTGAGGCCGCCGAACTGTACGACGTGCTACTCTGCGTCTTTCTCCACGCGATCTGCGTCGTCGATGCGCGGGTTGTCTTTGAGCGCGTCGCTCATCTGGCGACCGGTGTACGTGTTGCCCGCTTCGCCCTGCCGCTTGTCCTCGGGATCGGGCGTGCGGACTTCCGACCCAGTGTCGGCGTCCTTTTCGAGTCGGTCATCGTGGAGGTCGGCGGCGGTGTCTTTCGAGAGGTTCTGCGCAGGCGCGTCGTCGCGGTTCGTGACGTTATGGTTGTCCGGGGTATGCTGATCGGGGTGGCCCATAGCGGAGAGGAAGCGTCAGATGGAGAGGGGCGAGAGGAGGTGGCAGGGGAGCCGCAAGAACGGCGAAGATTGCTGCCGAACGTTAAACCTACCGGGCGGATGGAGGGTCCCTTCCATCGACGTTTGATGGCGGAGCGTTACTCCGACGGTAGCGAGTTCCACATGTCGTGCGCGATGCGCCACCGGCCGTCGGTCTCGCGTTGCCAGACGATGAGGTACTTGCCCCGGAACGGCGGCCGGTCCTCGCCGTCCTGCGTCACGGCGCCCTCGTAATACCCCCAGTCGTAGGCGAGATCCCCCGCGACGTGTAGCTCGACGGGCCGCGCCGCGTGGTGCGTGATGACGCGGCCTTCGGGGAGCGCCCAGAGGTCGCGGAGCGCCTGGTGCCCGCGCACGAAGTCGCGCCCGCCCGGTGCGGCGATCCCGCCCTCTGCGTAGACGGAGACGAGGGCATTAATGTCGCCGCGCACGTAAGCAGTCGAGAGCGCGAGCGACTGGTGGAGGATGGCCTCCACGTCATCCGCATTTCCGCTCGTGACCGGGTCCGACTGAGCGAGGGCGACCGAACTGAGGAGCAGGCAGAGCGCAAAGGCGGGGGAGCGGCGCATGGGAAGGTGGAATGTCAGCAGGAACGGGGCTTTATACGACGAGAGGCCGCCCCGATGGTTGCGGGGCGGCCTCTGCATTCAGGCAGGGGAGGTCGATCTACCGGCTCGTACCGAAGAGGCCCTTCCGCGCCGGGGCGGGCCGCGCCGGCCACGGTCGCGCGCTCGGGCGGTCACCGCGGGCGCTCGCTCCGTCGCTGGGGACAGCGCGGTTGGACGACGCCCGCGTCAGCGAGATGCTTTCTTCGTAACGCACCCGTGTGAGGGAGCCTTCTTCGAGGAGGTACTCCTGTTCAACATAGTCGAGGCATTCCGCTTCGCCCTCGCAATCATCGTCGGTAAAGCTCATGCTCAACGTGTTGCCGTCAATGTCGTACGACACCAGAATTGTGTCATCGTCGTCGTCATCGAACGTCAGGCGGAGCCGGTCGCCGACCTTCTCCCACGTACCCCGCTCCGTGCCGTCGTCGTCGCGGATAAGGAGATCCCCGTCTGCTTCGAACTCGAGCTGGAAATCTTCCTCAGCGTCTCTGTACGAATCGATCTCCGTCTCCTGGTTGGCCGGCACCGAGCGCGTAGCGAACGTGAGCGAGCCATCCACCGTGACCTCCTCGCTGCCATTCGTGAGGGTGACGTCGTTCACGGTCAGCACGTTGTTCGAGAACGAGTAGGAGGAGGCTGCATTAGAGAAGTACGTTTGCCCGCTGTCGTCTTCGCTCGTGTAGTACCTCAGAGAGAGGGAATTGGAATCGAGGAAAAGCTCGAACTGGGGGTATGGCGCGTCGAAGTTCTGATAATTGTGCGAGCCTACGTAGAACGCTAGGTCATCGCCGTCGCGGTAAGCGTAGCCGAAGTAGCGGAGCGTGCCGGAGAGGTCGCCGGTGACCTGGATACCGCCCTGGCCGGGCTGCGAGCGGTCGATGACTTGTTGCGCCTGGCTAACGGTAATGAGTGTACGGGATGCCTCCTCGTTGACGTTCCAGCGGCCGACGAGGGCGTCGACATCGTCTTCGTCGTTGGAGTCGCAGGCGACGAGGGTCAAGCTGAGGCTGAACGCCAAGAGCACACGCGCGAAAAGGGAACGGTTCATATAGGTGTATCGGGAGTCTTGAGGGCTGGTTGGGGGACATGTTCGTCCAATGGGCAGATGATACAGCAGTCAAAAGACTTACCCATTAGGCGCGGATAAATATTCTTGCCCGAGCCGTCGCCCCATTCGCACTCGGAGGCCGCCCCGCAGGATACGGGGCGGCCTCCGAGTGCGAATGGGCGATGCGCTCAGGCCTCGGCGGTGTGCCCGTTCGACGGCACGGCACCCTCGATCGGAGCCGACGCGTCGGTCGAGAGGGTGAGGCCGGTGCCGTCGGGCGTCACGTCTACCTCCACCGTGTCACCCTCGCGGGCAAACCCGCCGAGGATCTGCTCGGCCAGCCGGTTGGCGACCTCGCGCTGGATTACGCGCTTGAGCGGGCGCGCGCCGTAGATCGGGTCGTAGCCCTTGCGCGCGAGGTAGTCGGACGCGGCGTCGGTGAGGGCGAGCGTGATGTGGTGGTTCCGCGCGGCGAGCCGCTGGATGCCCGCGAACTGGATCGCGACGATCTTGCGGATCTGCTCGCGGCCGAGCGGGCGGAACACGATGATCTCGTCGATCCGGTTGAGGAACTCGGGCCGGAGCGTCTGCCGGAGCATGCCCAGCATGTCGGCCTGCAGCCCGTCCATCTGCTCGTCGGAGAGCGACTCGTCGCCCGCCATCTCCATCCGGCGCTTGATGAGGTCGCTGCCGAGGTTGCTCGTCATGATGACGATCGTGTTCGTGAAGTCGACGGTGTGGCCCTGGTTGTCGGTGAGGCGCCCGTCGTCGAGCACTTGGAGGAGGACGTTGAACACCTCGGGGTGCGCCTTCTCGAACTCGTCGAGGAGCACGACGGAATACGGGCGGCGGCGGACGGCTTCGGTGAGCTGCCCGCCCTCGTCGTAGCCGACGTACCCGGGCGGCGCGCCGATGAGCCGGCTGACGGCGTGGCGCTCCTGGTACTCCGACATGTCGATGCGGACGACCGCGCCCTCGTCGTCGAAGAGTTGCTCGGCGAGGGCTTTCGCGAGTTCGGTCTTGCCGACGCCCGTCGTGCCGAGGAAGATGAACGAGCCAATCGGGCGGCTCGCTTCCTGCAAGCCCGCCCGCCCGCGCCGGACGGCGTTCGCGACGGCTTCGATCGCTTCGGGCTGGCCGATCACGCGGCGCTCCAACTCGGCCTCCATCCCGAGCAACTTCTCCTTCTCCGCTTCGAGCATCTTATTCACCGGGATGCCCGTCGCCCGGCTGATCACCTCGGCGATGTCCTCGGCGCCGACCTCCTCTTTGAGGAGCGCGCCGTCGGCCTGCAACTCGTCGAGCCGCGCGTTCGTGTTTTCGATCTGCGCTTCGAGCCCCGGGATCTGGCCGTAGCGGATCTCGGCGACGCCGCCGAAATCGCCCTGCCGCTCTAGTTCTTCGGCCTCGACTTTCAGCGCGTCGATCTCTTCCTTCGCGGACTGGACTTCTTGGATCAGCGACTTCTCCTGCTCCCACCGCGCGCGCAGCCGGTCGCGCTCCTCTTCGAGGTTGGCAAGCTCCTCGGTGATGGCCTCGACCTGCGCCGTGTCGCCCTCACGCTTGACGGCCTCGCGGGCGATCTCCTGTTGCCGGATCTCGCGCTCCAATTGATCCAATTCCTCCGGCATCGAGTCGATCTCGATGCGGAGGCGGGACGCAGCCTCATCGATGAGGTCGATGGCTTTGTCGGGCAGGAAGCGGTTCGTGACGTAGCGGTCGCTCAACTCGGCGGCGGCGACGATCGCGCCGTCGGTGATGCGGACGCCGTGATGCATCTCGTAGCGGTCCTTGATCCCGCGCAGGATCGCGACGGTGTCCTCGACCGACGGCTCGCCGACGAGGACCATCTGGAAGCGCCGTTCGAGCGCCTTGTCCTTCTCGAAGTACTTGCGGAACTCGTCGAGCGTCGTCGCGCCGATCGCCCTCAGCTCGCCGCGCGCGAGGGCCGGCTTGAGGATGTTGGCGGCGTCCATCGCGCCCTCGGCCGCGCCCGCGCCGACGAGTGTGTGGATCTCGTCGATGAACAGGATGATCTCGCCGTCGGCGTCGGCGACTTCTTTGACGACGGCTTTGAGCCGGTCCTCGAACTCGCCTCGGTACTTCGCCCCGGCGATGAGCGCGCCCATGTCGAGCGCGAGGATCCGCTTCGACTTCAGCCCTTCGGGCACGTCGCCCTGCACGATGCGGATCGCGAGGCCCTCGGCAATCGCGGTCTTGCCGACGCCGGGCTCGCCGACGAGCACGGGGTTGTTCTTCGTCCGACGGCTGAGGATTTGCAGCACGCGGCGGATCTCCTCGTCGCGCCCGATCACGGGGTCGACTTTGCCTTTGCGGGCGAGCTCGTTGAGGTCGCGGGCGTAGCGGTTCAGCGCCTCGTACTTCGCCTCGGCGTAGGGATCGGTCACGCGCTGGCCGCCGCGCATCTGTTTCATCGCATCGAGCACGCGCTCCTTCGTCACGTTCTGCTCCTTCAGCGCCCGGCCGATCGCGTCGTTGCTCTCCGCGAGGGCGAGCAGCAGGTGCTCGGTGGCGACGTACTCGTCCCCGAGCCCCTCGGCCTCTTTCAGCGCGCGGTCGAAGACCTGGTTCAAGTCGTTGCCGACGTACTGGCCGCTGACGCTCGCGCCGGAGACCTTGGGCAGCTTGTCGAGTGCCTGCTCAGTCTTCGTCGCAATGAAGTCGAGGTTGGCGTTGAGGCGCGAGAGGAGCGTCCGTACGACGGAGCCCTCGTCGGCGAGGAACGCCTTCATCACGTGCGCCGGCTCGACGCCCTGATGGCTCCGCCCGGCGGCGATCTCGAGCGCCGATTGGACGGCTTCCTGGGCTTTGACGGTAAACTTTTGGAGGTTCATTTCAGCTACGTGTTCATCGTGTGACTCAGAGCGGGAGGCCGGCCCCGGCTGCCAATCCTACGTCGGCCCTCGGGGCCACGGCTCCCTCGAAATGCAGATCGAATACCGTACCACGCGGCGCCCTGTGCCAGGATGACAGGCTGCAAGCCGCAGGGGCGAACGGCGTTCGCCCGGTCGAGGCCGGTAGCCTTCCCGGGCAGGGCGCAGCACGCTACGCCCCTACGTTCCACGCGGCCTCCCGCCACGAGGCCTCGCGCGAGACATCAGCTGTGATCGAAACAGCCGCGCGGCTTCGCCATTCAATCCCCTCCCTTCTCTCTCACCTCTTCCGCACCTCCCGACATGGCAGACACCTCCGTTAAAAAAGTCGACTCCTCCCACTCCCCGTCCGGCGACCTCGGGCAGACCTACCTCGCCTCCGGCACCCGCCTCGCGATGCGGCTGTGGGACATCGCCCCGACCGACGGCCTCGGCAAGCACGCACGCCCGTACGAGACCGTCGGCTACGCGATCGAGGGCAAGGCCGTGCTCCACCTCGGCGATCAGAAAGTGACGCTCGAAGCGGGCGACTCGTGGGTCGTGCCCGAAGGGGCCGAGCACCAGTACGTCATCCACGAGCACTTCAAGGCCGTTGAGGCCACCGCGCCGCCCGCCCGCGTCGACGATCGCGACGACGGCTGATCGCTCGCGCAAGCTCTTGTACGTGTAGGATTAGTGGCCCCCGTCGACCTCAGCGGGGGCCGCGCTGCATCGTGGCACCTCCTCGATTTATCTATAGATCGGGGCTGTCGGGCCGATAATCACGGGACTCCCCCGCCGCCGTTGCCCCACCCGGCGTCTGCTTAACACGGCCCGATCTTATGCCCCGTCTGGACCCCGAACAGCCTTCCGGCCTCGACAATCACGACGTCATCCGTGCGTACCGCTCGCTCGGCATCGTCGGGGCCGTCGCGATCTTTGCGATGGGGTTGGCCCACCACGTGCTGGACCCGGAGGCGTTCGACCCCCTCGGTCTCCGCGCGGCCATGGCGGCCCTCCCGCTCGCCGCGTCCATCGGATCCTGGATGAGCGAGACGGTGCGGCGCCACCTCCCCGTCATCGGCAACGCCATCATCTACATCCTCGCGGCGTACATCTCGTGGCTGTGGGTGCAGAACCCCGCCGATCCCAACTACGCGGTCGGGTTGTGCTTCGCCATCTTCGCGTGTGCGCTCGGGCTCACGTTCGACGCCCGCACCGTCTGGGGGATCGCGCTCCACCTCGTCGCGCTCGTAGCCCTCAGCGGGTCCTTCCTCCTCGCCGCCCCCGACGCCTCGGTCAGCCCCGTCGAGCTGCTCTCGACGCTCTCGGGCGTGGGAGGGATCATGTTCGTCACGGCCGCGGCCCGGCTCCGCATCCTCGAAGCGCTCCGCCAGAGCAAGGCCCACCTCGCCGCCGCGAAGGCCGAAGCCGTCCAGGCGAAAGACCAGGCCGAGGCCGCGACGCGGGCCAAGAGCGAGTTCCTCGCGAACATGAGCCACGAGATCCGCACGCCCATGAACGGCGTGATCGGGATGACGAGCCTCCTCCTCGATACCGACCTCGACGCCGAGCAACGCGACTTCGTCGAGACCGTTCGGACCTCGGGCGACGCCCTCCTCACGCTCATCAACGACATCCTCGACTTCTCGAAGATCGAGGCCGGCCGCCTCGACCTGGAACTCCACCCCTTCGAGGTGCGCACGTGCGTCGAGGAAGCGCTCGACCTCGTCGCTGGCCGCGCGGCGGGGAACGGGATCGAAGTCGCCTATATGATCGAGGACGGCACACCCCGCACGGTTGTGGGCGACGCGACGCGCGTGCGGCAGGTCCTCGTGAACCTGCTGGGAAACGCCGTGAAGTTCACCGAGCAGGGCAGCATCTGCGTCACGGTTACGGCCGCGCCCGAGGACGTCGAGGCGCCGGGCCGGTGTGAGATCCGCTTCGCCGTCGAGGACACCGGCATCGGGATTCCGGCCGACAAGCTCGACTCGATCTTCGAGAGCTTCAGCCAGGCCGATGCCTCGACGACGCGGAAGCACGGGGGGACCGGGCTCGGCCTCGCCATCAGCAAGCGGCTCGTCGCGCTCATGGACGGGACGATCGGCGTCACGAGCGAGGTGGGAGCTGGCTCGACGTTCACGTTCAGCGTGAGCGTGGAGGTGGCCGAGAGCACGAGGCGCGTCTTCCTCCGCCCGAACCCGCCGGCGCTCGCCGGCCGCCACGTCCTCGTCATCGACGACAACGCGGTGAACCGGAAGATCCTCCGCCACTTCGCCGAGCGGTGGGGGATGCGCGTGACCGTCGCCGCCTCCGGGCCGGAGGGGCTCGCGCTCGCCGCCGCGCACCCCTTCGACCTCGTCCTCCTCGACATGCAGATGCCGGAGATGGATGGGCTCTCCGTCGCCAAGGCGCTGTCGGAGACCCCCCGCCCGCCCGTCGTCGTCATGCTCACGTCGATCCACCGGGACGGTGCGATCCGCGAGGCCGCCGATCGTTACGGCGTGAGCGCGATGCTGTACAAGCCGATCAAACCGGCGAAGCTCTACGACACCCTCGTCGACGTGTTCGGGCACGTGGAGCAGGACGAGGACGAGGCCGCCGAGCAGAAGGCCGTCCCGTCCGTCGCGCGTGTCGAGCCGGGGAGCGCCGCGCTCCGCGTGCTCCTCGCCGAGGACAACGTGGTCAACCAGAAGGTCGCCCTCCGCATGCTCGAACGCCTCGGGTACCGCGCCGACGTGGCCGCCAACGGTATCGAAGTGCTCCAGTCGCTCCAGCGCCAGCCCTACGACATCATCCTGATGGACGTGCAGATGCCGGAGATGGATGGGCTCGAAGCTACGCGGCGGATCCGCGCGACGCTCGGCGCCGAGGAGCAGCCGCACATCATCGCGCTCACGGCGAACGCGATGCAAGGAGATCGGGAGCGGTGCCTCGATGCCGGCGCGGACGCGTACCTCGCGAAACCCGTGGACGTCCACGCGCTCGGCGAGACCCTCGGGCGGTACGCCGCCGAACCGCTCCGCCGGGACGATGCGGCCTCCGAAGCCGAGGTGCGAAGCGCACGCACGGCACTCATCGCTTGCATCGGCGAGGACGACCCGGACTTCATCCGCGAGATCACGGGCAGCTACCTGACCAGCACCGAGGACCTCTTGAGCCGCGCCCGGTCCAGCTTCGCCGACCGCGACGTGACCGGCGCTGCCGAGACCGCGCACACCCTGAAATCGAGCAGCGCCCTCCTCGGGTTCACGGCGATGGCGAGCCTCTGCGAAGCGCTCGAGACCCACGCGCTGGGCGGTGAGATCGGCGCGGTCGCCGCGTTGTTGGACGAGGTCGAGCGAGAGTACGAGCGCATCCGGCCCATCGCGCAGGCCCTCCTCGGCGATTCCGAGGAGCTCCTCAGCGTGGCGTCGTAGCCACCCGTTTCCTTCGTCGGCGCGCGGGCGGGGGCGCCGCCCCCGCCCGAACCGATCGCGCGTTCGCTCGATGCCTCAGAACCGGACCGTCACGCCGAGCTGCGGGAGGAGGAGGTCGGTGCGGGACCGGGTCACGTCGAACGTCAGGTTGCCGTCGCGGTCCGTGTCGATGCTGCCCTCGCGGAGGTAGTCGGCCTCGCCACCGAAGAGGTAGCGCACGCGGGCGTCGACGAAGACGGAGATCGCGCGGCCGGTGCCTTCGGGCCGCCCGCTGTAGACCTGCGCCATCACGCCGCCGCCGATGCCGTACGAGAACGCGCCGTCGTCGAAGTTCGTCGAGGAGGCGATGTCGCGGTCATCGTTGAAGTCCACGTCTTCGATCCGGCTCTCGGTGAAGAGGTAGCTGAAGCCGACGAGGGCGTCGGCATAGGGACGGAACGCGCCGATCGGCGGCTGGAGCCGGACGAAGGCGTGGCCGAGCGCGATGTTGTTCGTCGTCACGACGTCGACGTCGACGCGGCCGAGCGCGCCGCCGCCGAAGCGTTCGCGGATCGTCTCCTGCCCATAGACGACGAACGTGCCGGCGAGGCCGAAGCCGACGGGCGTGTTCGGGACGTGGACCACGAACTCGGCACCGAGGCCGTAGCCGACGCCGTCAATGCGGTCGGCGAAGGCGCCCTGCGGGATCGCGAGGACGAGGCCGGCGCCGCCGCTGCCGTACTGAGCGTGGGCCGAGGTGGGGACGAGGAGGGCGAGGAGGGCGGCACCGAGAAGGGCCGTGCGATACGAGGTAGGCATAGTCGGGGTGATCTGTGGGTGAGGGCGTTGAGCGCGCTACGGGAAGAGCCGCCCCTCAGGTGCACAAAGCAACCCGGCAACGTGTGAAGAGTCGCTGAGATAGGGCGAGGACCCGCTACTCGATCCCGTTGCCGATCGCGAAGCCGATGCGCTCGCCGCGCGGGCTCTCCTGCTTCAGCTTCTCCGCGAGCTTACGGTACTCCTTCTCCATCTCCGGCGTCACGCTCGCCCGCGTGTCCTCGAGTGCCTGCTCGAACTGCGCGGCCGTCACCGCCGCCTCGCCGTCCTCCATCACGCCGTCCTTGAGCGCCTCGCGGAGGGCGAGGAGCCCGGCGCGGCGGACGAGGTTCTCGAGGTCGGCCCCGGTGTAGCCCTCGGCCTGCTCGGCGATCGCGCCGAGGTCCACGTCGGCGGTGAGCGGCATCGTGGCGGTGTGGATCCGGAGGATCGTCCGCCGGCCCTCGGCCTCGGGGACGGGCACGTAGATCAGCTCGTCGAAGCGGCCCGGCCGGAGGAGCGCCGGGTCGAGGAGCGTCGGTCGGTTCGTGGCGCCGATCACGACGACGCCCTGCATCTCTTCGAGCCCGTCCATCTCGGCCAGGAGGGTGTTCACGACGCGCTCCGTCGCCGCCGGCTCACCCAGCCCGCCGCCGCGTTGGGGCGCGAGGGCGTCGATCTCGTCGAAGAAGATCACCGTCGGGGCGACCTGCCGGGCGCGGGCGAAGAGCCGGCTCACCTGCTTCTCGCTCTCGCCGTACCACTTCGAGAGGAGGTCGCTCGACTTCATGGCGACGAAGTTGGCCTCGGCCTCGCGGGCGACGGCTTTCGCGAGGAGGGTCTTCCCCGTGCCGGGCGGGCCGTAGAGGAGGAACCCCTTCGCGGGGCGGATGCCGATCTTCCGGAACGCCTCGGGGTTCTTCAGCGGCAGCTCGATCCCCTCGCGCAGCGCCTCCTTCGTCTCGTCGAGCCCGCCGATGTCGTCCCAGCCGACGTTCGGGACCTGGATCATGATCTCGCGGAGGGCGGAGGGCTGCACGTTTTTGACCGCCTCCATGAAGTCGTGCCGCGTGACGATGAGCTTGTCGAGCACCTCGGGCGGGATCTCGCGCTGCTCGAGGTCGATCTCGGGGAGGTGGCGGCGGAGCGCTTCGATCGCGGCCTCGCGCGCGAGCGCCGAGAGGTCGGCGCCGACGAAGCCGTAGGCCATCCGCGCGATCTCGTCGAGGCGGACGTCGTCGGCGAGCGGCATCCCGCGCGTGTGGATGTTGAGGATCTCGCGGCGGCCCGGGAGGTCCGGCACGCCGATGACGATCTCGCGGTCGAACCGGCCCGGCCGGCGCAGCGCCTCGTCGATCGCGTCGACGCGGTTGGTGGCGGCGATGACGACGACGTTCTGGCGCGGCTCCAGCCCGTCCATCAGCGTGAGGAGCTGGGCGACGACGCGGCGCTCGACCTCGCCCGTCTCGCCGCGGCTCGGCGCGATCGAGTCGATCTCGTCGATGAAGATGATCGACGGCGCGTTCTTCTGCGCGTCCTCGAAGATCTCCCGCAGCCGCCCCTCGCTCTCGCCGTAGTACTTGCCCATGATCTCGGGCCCGGCGATGTGGAAGAATTGCGCGTCGCTCTCGGCGGCGACGGCGCGCGCGAGGAGTGTCTTGCCCGTGCCGGGCGGGCCGTAGAGGAGGACGCCCTTCGGCGGGTCGATGCCGAGGCGGGAGAACAGCTCGGGGTGCTTGAGCGGGAGCTCGACCATCTCGCGCACCTGGTCGATCGTCTTGCCGAGCCCGCCGACGTCGTCGTAGGTGATGCCGAGCTGCATGGCCTCCTCGGGCTCGGCGAACTGCGGGAGCAGCTCGATCTCGGTCTCCTGCGTGACCTGGACGATGCCGCGCGGGCTCGTCGAGATCACCGTGAGGCGGATCTCCTGCAGGCCGAAGGCGCGTTGCTGGAAGAACGCGCGCATGACCTCCTCGGGGAACTGACCGCCGTCCATCCCCGGCTGCTTGCGGTAGACGCTCGTCGAGATCACGTCGCCGGCGGTGAGCGGGCGGCCGAGGAGCGTCCGCATCAGCGCCTCGCCCGGCCCGGTGAGCTGGATGTTCTTCTGCGCCGGGGCGACGGTGACTTTCTTCGCCGGCCGGATCTCGGCCTTCCGAATCTCGACGTGGTCGCCGAGGCCGACCTGCACGTTCATCCGCTGGAGCCCGTCGAGCCGGATGATGCCGAGCCCCTCGTCCTGCGGGTACGGCGGGAGCGCGACGGCGGCCGTCGTCCGCTTGGCGAGGATCTCGATGATGCCGCCCTGCCCGAGCCCGAGCGTGTCGAGGGCGTCCTGGCTGATGCGGGCTGCGCCTTTCCCCACGTCGGGGTTCTGGGCCCCGGCGACTTGGAGGCGGACGGTGTCGGTGGCGGTCGGCTGGTCGGGCATGGTCGGAGGGGAGAGAGGCGGCGAACGAGGAGGCGAGATGAGACGGATTTCCCCCGCCGAGGTTCGCGTGGAACGGGACGCTTCGTGGTTCTTTCGATAGCTTGCCCGCTCCGCACCCTCCCGCACCTATGCGCGTCGCTCATCCCTCGTCCGTCGGCTTTCCCCTCGCGCTCGCGCTCCTGCTCGGCGGCGGCGTGGCCGCAATCGCCGTGCAGTCGGCGGCGTTCGGGCCGTGGGGCGTGCTGCTCGGGGTCGTCGCGGCCGTGCTCGTGCTGTGGTTCGGGCTGCGCGGGGCCGTGCGCCGGTGGCGGGCCGTCCGCCGTCCGCTCGCCGAGGCGCGGCGCGACTGGCTGCGGCGCCACGTCCCGCTCTACGCCCGGCTCGACGACGACAGTGCGCGCCGCCGCTTCGAGCGCGACGTGCAGATCGCGCTCGCCGAGGCGCGCTTCGAGGGCGTTGGCGGGGTGGAGGTGACGGACGACCTCCGGCTCGGCGTCGCGGCCGGCGTCGCGCTCCTCCTCCACGGCCGGCCGGACTGGGATCTCCGCCTCGACCGGACCTTCCTCTTCTACCCCGGCCACTTCGGCGACGATTACACCGGGCTCGACCCTGCGTACGACGGGATGGTCCACCCGCAGGGGCCGGTGATCCTCTCCGCCCCCGCCGTGCGCCGGAGTTGGGAGCGGCCCGAGGAGGGCTCGAACGTCGTCCTCCACGAGCTCGCCCACCTCTTCGACTACGACGACCTCTATGCCGACGGCGTCCCATCCCTGCTCGACCCCGGCTCGGTGGAGCCGTGGACGGCGCTCGTCCGCCGCGAGACGGCGCTCATCGAGCGAGGCCAATCGATGCTCCGTCGCTACGCGGCGACGAACGCCGCCGAGTTCTTCGCGGTGACGACGGAGGTGTTCTTCGAGCGGCCCGCCGCCCTCGCCGAGCGCCACCCCGAGCTGTTCGAGACGATGACGGCGCTCTACGGCCTCGACCCGCGCCCGCCCGAGGGGGCCGTCTCCACGGAGCCCGAGGGACCGACGGAGTCGCTCATGGCGCGGCGCTGGCGGTGATACCAGGCAGCGGAGCCGAAGAGCCTGAAGGCTCGGCGAAGCCCATCTCTCATGCTGCGAGGCGGAGACCCGAGAGATCCCTCGACGAGCTCGGGATGACACGGGGCAGAGTGGGAGGCTGAACGGGTCTCACTCGCCTCCCGTCCAGCCGACGACGGGGTCGATGGAGTTGGTCGAGACGGAGTGGTAGCCGGGGCGGGCTTCGCGGTAGATCTCCTGCGCCATCGTTTGCCCCCAGTCCGTCGCCATCAGGTCTTCGTAGAGCGGCTTGACGAACTTCCGCCGGCCTTGCCGGGTGAGGAAGCTCTTGAGCGCGGGGAACGCGGGCTCGTAGCGATTCGCGATCGCCGTGCGCAGCCACGCGAAGAGGATCTCGCTGTTGCCCGTCGCCGTCAACCCGAACGCGGCGTCGAGCGCGGCGAGCTGGTCCGGGCTGAGTTCGTCGGGGAGGGCGTCGAGGAAGTGGAGCCACTCGTGCGTGGTCCAGTCGTGGGTGTCGAGCTCGTCCGGCGCGGTGCCGCTCGTGAACGCCTCGGCCTGGGCCTCGACGCGGGCGAAGGCTTCGGAGGCGACGGGCGCGGCGTTCGGGGGCAGGCCGGGGCCGAAGACCCACGCCTCGGGCTGGATCTGCGCCCGCAGCTCGGCGTCGCCCTGGATCAGGTTCGCGTCGAGGTAGGCGAGGAACCGCTCCGTCGTCATCGGCCGGAAGGCGAACTCGTCGAAGTACTGCCGCAGGAACGCGTCGAAGCGCTCTCGGCCGACGGCCATTTCGATCGTGCGGAGGAAGGCGGCGCCTTTGTCGTAGGCGATCGCCGTCATGCCGTCGTCGGGGTCGCGGCCTTTGAGGTCGAGGTAGAGGTGCTGGTCGGCCTCGGGGAGTTCGCCGAGCTCGTCGGCGAGGCCGCGGCGGCTGAGCGATTCGAGCATCCGGGCGTACTCGGCGCCGTAGACCTCCTCCATGATGCGGTTCTCGAAGTACGACGTGAAGCCCTCGTTGAGCCAGAAGTCGCTCCACGTCGCGTTCGTGACGAGGTTGCCGGACCACGAGTGGGCGAGCTCGTGCGCGATGAGGCTCACGAGCGAGCGGTCGCCCGCGAGGATCGTCGGCGTGGCGAACGTGAGGCGGGGGTTCTCCATCCCGCCGAACGGGAACGACGAGGGGAGGACGATGACGTCGTAGCGGCCCCAGCGGTACGGCCCGTAAAGCCCTTCGGCCGCGTCCATCATCTCCTCCATATCGGCGAACTCGTACGCCGCGGCGTCGACGACGGCGGGCTCGGCCCAGACGCCCGTGCGCGGCCCGACGGCCTCGAACTCGAGGTCGCCAATCGCGAGGGCGATGAGGTAAGGCGGGATCGGCTCGCGCATGCGGAAGCGGTACGTCGTGCCGGTGCCGTCGTCGGTGGGGGTGCCCTCGGGCGTGAGCATCTCGGCGCTCATCACGGCCACGAGCGGCTCGGGCACGGTGATCTCAGCGGAGTAGGTCTGGCGGATGCCGGGGCTGTCCTGCGTCGGCACCCACGTCCGGGTGAGGATGGCCTGGCCCTGCGTGAAGAGGAAGGGGTAGTCGCCGCCCGTCGTCTGCGCGGGGCTCAGCCACTGCACGGCCGCCGCGGCGTCGGGCGCCGTGCGGTAGCGGACGACGACCTGGTCGCCGGCCTCGGGGAGCGCCACGCGCAGGGGCTGGCCGAGAAAGGGGTCGGCTGTGCCGAGCGCGAAGTCCAGCGGGGTGCCATCGACCGTCGTGACGGCCTCGATCGTGAGGTCGCGCGTGTCGAGGATGACCTCCTCGGCGTCGGGCGCGCGGTCGACGGTGAGGGTGGCGGTGCCGTGGAGCTGCTTCGCGTCGAAGTCCGCCGTGAGGGCGAGCGCGACGTCGGTGACGCGGGCCTCCGCGGGATTCGCGTAGGAGTGGACGTCGTGCGGCAGCGCGAGCCGGGTGGCGAGGACCGTGGGAGCCGGCGGCTCGATGGCGTTGACGGAGACCGTCGTGACGGGCTCAGTGCGGGCGCAGCCGGCGAGGGCGACGAGCAGGCAGAGGAGGGCGAGGCGAGCGAGCATGGGCGAGAGCGGTCGTAGTTGAAGATCGCCGAATATACCCTACACGGCGGCGGGCGCTCCCCCGAAGAGGAGCGCCCGCCGCACTAGCCAACCCGAGCGTGCAGCTTAGGAGGGATCGTCGCTCGGATCGCCGCCCATCTGGAAGATGACCGCGTCCTGCGTTCCCGTCATCCCCGGGCCCCGCGTCACTGAGGCGAGCGCGCCGAGCCGCTCGAGTGACGGCGGCGCGAACGGTTTGCGGAGGGGAGCGGGGGAGGCCTGCGGGGTCTGCGTGTGGTCGTTCATAGGAGTGCTCTGTCGAGTGTCGGAAAAGGAAAGTAGGGGAGAGGTGCCGCGCCCGGGCCCCGGAGGGCGGCCCGGGCGCGGCCCTCGGTTAGCGGACGACGGTCACGCGCTGCGTCGCCACGGCCGAGTCCGCCGCGAGCCGGACGAGGTACGTCCCCGGCGCCAGCGACGCCGCGTCGAGCGACACCTCGTAGCGCCCCGCCTCGACGGCCTCGTCGAGAAGCGTCGCCACGGCGCGGCCGAGCACGTCGTAGACGACGACACGGACCGAAGCGGCTTCGGGCACGTCGACGGTGAGCGAGCCGCGCTCCGTCATCGGGTTGGGGTACGCCGCCGAGAGGCCGAACGCCGTCGGGAGTGCCGCGCCCTCCACCGCCGTCGCGCCGCGCTCGGCCGTGAACATGGCCTCCGTGAGGTCAGCGTGGGTGATCGCCACGGGGCCGTCGCCGTCGCCGCGGGCAAGCGCGGCGCACTGGCTCTGGGCGAAGGGGTGGTATCGCATCGGGGAGAAGTCATCGCACTGCGCTTGGAAGATCGCCTCGTTGCGGTGGAAGAACCCGTAGATGACATCGTTCCCGAGGTAGACGAGCGAGGCGATGATGTTGGGCTGGATGGCCGGAATCGACGTTCCCGTCATGACCGCGTCGCGGTCGAGGATGGCGAGGCCGCCGAAGACGCTGCGGATCTGCCCAAAGTCCGAGTAGACGGTCTCCTCGCCCGAGGCTAGGTCTCCAAAGAGATCGAAGGAGACGTAGACGTTCTGGTAGGTTGCGGCGAGCGAGCACCCGGAGGCGTCGAGGTCGATGGAGCCGAGGCCGGTGTTGCGGATGGCGATGGCGTTGCCGTCGCCGGCAGCAGCGACGTCCGAGAGGATGAGATCCTCGCACGTGGCTTCGGGCTCGTCACCTTCCACGATGATATCGACCTCCACGGTCGTCGACCGTTGGGGCATTCCATCGTCAGTGGCTTCCACGTCGATGGTGTACATACCCCCCGCGGCGATGGAGCCGGAGCAGGTGACGGTGGTCACGCCGCCGGCCGGGCCGAACGTCGTTTCGCATTCGACATCGCCCGCATCCGAGGTCGTAACCGAAGCGATGGTCTGATCGACTTCCGGCGGGATGAACTGGACCGTGAAGTTGATCGGGTCGCCCGCAGCTACCATGATGGGCGAGTCGGGCTCGGAGAGGACGACCGGCGGGATGTTGCTGGACCCTTCGCCCCCCGTGTCGAAGCAGACCTGGCCGTTGTCGAGGAAGTCGACGCCGTCGTTGTTACCGCCGGGGCCGTCGTACGCCGTACCGTCCTCGTTGAAGCGGCCGTACTGGAAGAAGTCAACGCCGTTTCCACGGTTCGCGCCGACGGTAGCGGGGCTACCGCCCAAGCCACCGGAACCGCCCGATGCGCCGCCGGTGGTCCAGTCCATGTTGCCGTAGCTGAAGCAGACGTTGTTGCCACCGGGGAGCGTCGGGCCGTCGGCGATGACGACCTGGAAGGTGTTGCGCAGGTCGTTGGTGGGAGCGAAGTACGACACGTTCTCCCAGTGGGCTACGAAGACGGTTTGCCCATCGAGCGTCGTCTGCTTATAAGCGACTTCCCCGCCGTTCCTCGTATCCACATCACCCCAGAATGGAGCGACCATGACGAGCCCGGCGAGCGGGAACCCGGACGGGGTGAACCCGCCGAAGCAAGTGTCGAACGTGACGTTGCCGTTGTTGTTGAGACAGACGTTGTTGTAGGTGCTCCCGTAGAGTTCGAAGGTGAACGGGAGGGGGAAGAACCCGGTCGAGCCGTCGTCGTTGGCCGGGAAGAGGGTCCAGGACCCATCGTTCATGTACGGAACGAGGAGGCCGCCGCCATGCGCGGCCACATCGTCCGATGCGTCACGAGCGGACGGTGCGGCGGGGGCCTGCAGGCTGGAGGTCTCGGCGGTCCGAGACTGGCTCAGCTTCCAGATCTCGTAGCCCTCCGGATCCGTATTCGGATCGGGCGCCTGCTGGGCCTGCGCTGGGAGCGCGAGGAACACGCTCGCGAGGAGCGCGAGCATGGTGAGGAGCAGGGGGAGCCGAAAGAGCTGCCCACCTAGACTGTGACGTTGGTTCATAGCGAATACCCTCGTTAGAGGTCAGGGTGAAAGAGTCTGGAAGAGATCGTCCGCGTGGTGGGTGGCGCGGAGCGCACGCTCTCTGAAGTCCGGGTGAGTCAGGGACAGCCATATCGGCGACTGCACCATCGTCTGGGGAGGTGGGATGCTTGGTGAAGATCGATTACATCCACCTAGTTATTTATCACGCGCCTGCTCACATGGTCAAGAGAGTCGGGGCATAGAGATAGGGTAGTTGTGGCGCGTACACTATGCGCCATCCGTACGCTCCCTCATCTCCCGTAGAGATAACAACCAGCCTTCGTTATGCCGGCACGTGGTCGTGGGCGTTCAGTCGTCGATCTAATAACGAAAACATTACGCTCTGGGGATCATAGGCGAAGTCCCTCACCCATCACGTCCCAACACCGCCCATCGCGTTCTGCCATGCCCCTGCTCGCCTCCGCATACTCGGCGCCCCTCGGTTTCTCCAACCCGCACCTTCAGACCGTCTTCGCCGGCCGCCTCCGCCGCGTCGACGGGCCGGGCTACGAGCGCGAGCGGATCGCCACGCCCGACGGTGACTTCCTCGACCTCGACTGGACGCGCGTCGGGGCGGACCGCCTCGTCGTGATCTCGCACGGGCTCGAGGGCAGTGCTGACCGGGCCTACGTCCGGGGCATGGCGCGGGCGCTGAACCGCCACGGGTGGGACGCGCTCGCGTGGAACCTCCGCGGGTGCAGCGGCGAGCCGAACCGCCAGCTCCGCCTCTACCACAGCGGGGCCACCGACGACCTCGACGCCGTCATGCAGCACGCGCTTCAGCGCTACGACGAGGTCGCGCTCGTCGGCTTCTCGCTCGGCGGCAACCTCACGCTGAAGTACCTCGGCGAGCAGGGCGAGGCCGCGCCCGTCGCCCGCGCCGTCGCGTTCTCCGTGCCCGTCGATCTCGCGGCCTCGTCGGTGGCGCTGGGGCGGTGGGCGAACGGGCTCTACATGCGCTACTTCCTCCGCAGCCTGAGCGGGAAGGTCCGCGCGAAGGCCGAGCAGTTCCCCGACGCGGTCAGCACCGACGGGCTCGGCGGCATCCGCGACTTCCGCGGCTTCGACGACCGCTACACCGCGCCGCTGCACGGTTTCGACGACGCGGCCGACTACTGGCACCGGAGTTCGAGCCAGCACTTCCTCGACGCCATCCGCGTCCCGACGCTCCTCGTCAACGCCGCCGACGATCCGTTCCTCGCGCCGTCGTGCTACCCCACGGAGGCGGCCCGGCAGAGCGAGCACCTTACGCTGGAGGTGCCCACGCACGGCGGCCACGTCGGCTTCGTGCGCTTCGGCGCGGACGGAGAATACTGGTCCGAGCAGCGCGCCGCCGAGTTCCTCGACGCGGCGTGAGCCTCGGCGTTATCGGATGACGAGCACCTTACGCGTGGCCGTGCGCTCGCCGTCGGTGAGGCGAACGAAGTAGACCCCGGCGGGCAGGCCGCGCGTGGCCCACGTGACGGAGCCGGAGCCGGCCGGCCGGCGGCCCGCGTCCAGCACGGCGACCTCGCGCCCGAGCACATCGAACGCCGTGAGGGCCACGTCCCCGGCGTCGTCAAGCGTGTACGGAATCGTGGCGATCGAGCGGACAGGGTTCGGGAACGGCACGCCGAGGCCGAACGCGTCGGGCGCGGTGTCGTCCTCGGCCGCCGTCGTCGTGAGGGCGAAGACGAAGGCGGCGCCGGTGTCCTCGGCGTCGCCGTCGGCGTCGGGGCTGCCGACGACGGTGAGGCCGTCGCGGAGGGCGACGTCGTTGCCGAAGAGCGCGGTCTCCTCCAGCCCGGCGACGCTCAGCCGGTTCTCCGGGGCCCAGACGCCGTTCTCACGGTCGAACGTGTAGACGGCCCCGGCCGCCACGTCCGTGCCGTCGAGCGGGGCGCCCACCGCCGCGCGGTCGCCCTCCACGCTGACCGACGTGCCGAACTGCGCGTTGTCCTGCGGGGCGACGGAGATGAGCCGGAAGGCCTGCACCCACGGGGTCGCGCCTGCCCCCGTGCGCTCGAAGACGTACGCTGCGCCCTGCTCGTTGGGCGTCGAGAGCGGGGCGCCGACGAAGATCGCCGTCCCGTCCGTGGCGACGTCGAAGCCGAAGCGGTCGTTGGGCTCGACGGCGTCGGGCGAGAGCTTCTGGACTTGCTGCCACGTGCCGTCCCCGTCGCGCTCGAAGACGTACGCCGCGCCGGGGCTGTCGGGCACGATCTCGTTGAAGAGGCCGACGACGAGCACGTCGCCGCGGAGCGCAACGGAGAAGCCGAAGCGCTCGCCGGGGCCGGCGTCGGCGGCGGTGAGCTGCTGGGCGAAGCTCCACGCGCCGGAGGCGTCGCGCGTGTAGAGGAAGACGGCCCCCGCCTCGTCCCCAGCGGCGTCGTTTGCGAAGGCTCCGACGGCGGCGGTGGCGTCGCTGATCGCGACGGCTGCGCCGAACTGCTCTTCGAGCGCCGGCGTCGGCGCCTTCAGCTTGGCGACGTCGAGCCAGTCGCCCATCGCATCGTCCCGGCGGAAGACGTAGGCCGCGCCGCTGTTGATCTCCCCCTCGCTCTCATACGGCGCCCCGATGAGGACCTCGGTCCCATCGAAGTCGGTGGCGGCACCGAAGGCGGGGTCGAACTCGCCGCCCGTTTCGAGGCTGCTCGGGACGAGCTGCTCGTCGAGCGTCCACGTGTCCGCGCCGGCCTCGCGGACGAAGACGAACGCCCGCCCAATCGCCCCGGCCTCGCCGGGCTCGCCGACGACGATGTAGTCGCCGCTGAGCGCGACGGCGCTGCCGAACTGGCTGCCGGGCGTGGGGTTCGGGTCGGTCAGCGTCTGGAGGAGGGCGGGCTGGCCGAGCGCGGGCGCGGCGGCGAACAGGACGAGGAGCGCGAGGAGGCGGGACATGGTCGCGACGGTCTGGCGAGAAGGGAGAGGGGACGCGCGAGAGGTGCGGGAGATGCGCGCCCGCCTCTAACCGCCCCGAAAGCCGCTTCGTTCCGCCCGTTCGTCCTCACGCGCGCGTGCTCACCCCGCGCTGCCCGCCGAGTCGACGGGAGTCTCGATGAGCCGGTCGGCGTCCACCCACCCGTCGTGGAGCTCGATCAGGCGGCTGCCGTAAGCCGTCCACCGCTCGGAGTGGGTGACCTGGATCACCGTCACGCCGTCGTCCTCATTGAGGATGCGGAACGCCTCCATCACCTCCTCGCCCTGCGAGCTGTGGAGGTTGCCCGTCGGCTCGTCGGCGAGGATGAGCCGGGGCCGGATGATGAGCGCGCGGGCGACGCCGACGAGCTGCTGTTGCCCGCCCGAGAGCTGGTGCGGGAAGAGGTCGCGCTTAGCGACGATGCCGAAGCGGTCGAGCATCTCGGCCACGCGGGCCTGCCGCTCGGCCTTGGGCACCTTCGTGTAGAGCAGCGGCGTCTCGAGGTTCTCGTACACCGTCAGCTCGTCGATGAGGTGGTAGGCCTGGAACACGAACCCGATGTGCTCGCGGTGGAGCGCCGTCCGCTGCCGCTCGCTGAGCTGGTGGACGGGCTCGCCCTCGAAGAGGTACGCGCCCTCGCTCGGCTCCTCCAGCATCCCGATGATGTTCATGAGCGTGGACTTCCCCGCACCGCTCGGGCCCTGGATCGTCACGAACTCGCCCTCGCGCACGGTGAGGTCCACGTTGCGGAGGACGTACGTTTTCTGGAGGCCTTGCTTAAAAAACTTGCTGATGCCGCGGAGCTCGATCATGGGAGTTGGAGTTTGGACTTCTGATTTCGGATAGGGGAGCGATCATGCCGTGCTACTGATCCCGCAGCACGTCCGCTGGCTTCACCTTCACGAGCCGGTGAGTCTGCATCGAAAGCATCATCGTCGCCAGGAGGAAAACGAGGACGTTGGAGAGGACGAAGGGCGCAGCGCCGAGTGATATCTCCACCGGCGCGAGGAACAGCACCGTGCGGAGGCCCAGGTAACACAGGGGCGTGGCGATCAGCGTAGCGAGGCCTAACATGACCAGGAACTCGCGGTTGACCAGCAAGACGATCTGCCCCGCTGGGGCACCCAGCGCCTTGCGCACGCCGACCTCCTTGATTCGGCCCGCGGCGCGTTGCGAGGCGATGCCGAACAACCCCATGCAGGAGATGAGGAGGGCGAAGAGCGCGAGGTACGCGATCAGGACAGAGAGGCCCTTCAAGGACTGGGGCGTGAAGACCTCGGCCTGAGCGAAGGCGTCGAACGGGGTGCCCGGGAACGCGCGCTCCCACCGATCGCGGAGGGTGGCGGCCACCGGGTCCGTGGCCCCGGTCTCGACCCGGATCACCATGAATCGGTGCTGCGAGACGTCGGCCAGCCCCATCACGACCGGGACGGCCGTGCCCATCAGCGGGGCCAGCAAGAAGTCGTCTACGACGCCGACCACCGCGAAGGCTGAGCCGCCGATCCGCACGGACTCCCCGACGGGGTCGGCCCACCCCTGCTCCGCGGCGAAGGTCTGGTTGACCACGACCGACCGCGCGCTGTCTGCCCCGAACATAGAGCCGAACGCCCGCCCGGCCGCCACACCGAGGCCCACGGTCGCCAGGTAGTCGGGTCCGACTCCGAAGTGGACCACCTCCCGGTCGGCGTCCGCCACCTGGACGGTGAGGCGTCGGCGCGTGGCACCGATGTGATGGGCGGCCCCCGCGACCTGACGCACCTGGCTCATCGCGGAGGCCTCGCGGCGGAGCCAGGCGTGCTGCTCCGGGCTCTGGGTCGGGACCACGAGAAGGGAGGATGGGTCGTAGCCCCAGTCACCGCCGAGGAGCTTGTCGTCGAGCGAGGCCGTGAACACGGCGAGGCAGATCGTGATGAACGCCAGCACGAACTGCACGGTCGTCAGGGTGCGGGTGAGGCCCTTCTTCTCCGCCAGCTTCAGCTTCCCGCGCAGGACCTCGATGGGCTGGAAGGCGGAGATGTAAAAGGCGGGATAGGCCCCGGACACCAGGCCGATGAAGGCGAGCAGCCCGACCAGGAACACCCAGAACCCGGGGGCACCCAGGAGGTCGAGGGGGATCGGCCGGGCGAGCCGCGCATTCATGAACGGGAGGGTCACGGTCCAGGCCAGCAGGATCCCGCCCAGCAAGGCCAGCAGGCAGAGCACCACGTTCTCCGTGAGGAACTGCGTGATGAGTTGCCTCCGCTCCGCGCCCAGCGTCTTGCGGATCCCGATCTCTTTGAGGCGGCGTGCGGCGGTCCCCAGCGAGATGGTGACGTAGTTGAAACACGCGACGAGCAGCATCAGCACGGCGATCACGCCTAGCATCAGCGACTCCCACACCAGCGGTTCCTGCATGGCCCGGGCCTCGATGGTCCAGGCTGTCAGCCAGTCCGGGTGCCGGACGCTGTCGAGGAAGAACGACGTTGCCTGCCGGACCTCACCGGCGGCGTTTTGGACAGGCACGTAGCGGTCGAGTTGCGCTGCGACGGAGCGGGCATCGTCCGGTTGCCGAAGCAGAAGGAAGGTCGCCTCCGTGAAAGCCGCCCAGTCCCCTGAGTCGGCGAGGCCGAGCGCACGTTGCTTCTCGTAGCCTACCAAGAGATCGAAACGGAAGCTGGCGTTGCGTGGGAAGGGGGCCGCGACGCCCGCCACGGTTAGCGTCTCGGCCGTGCCGTCTCCGCCGGTCGTCTCCCCGAACCGAACGTCGAGCGTCTGGCCCACCACATCGTACCTGCCGAAATACTTCATCGCCATCTCCGCGCTCAGGATCACGGCGTCGGGATCGGCTAGGGCCGCCCCGCGCCCGTGAAGCAAGGGGAAGGTGAGCACCTCGAAGAACCCCACGTCGGCGAAAGACACCGTCTCGTGAAAGGCGTCACCGTCGGTCCGCACCATCGCCGGGTGGTGGGCGACGCGGACGGCGCGCTCGACCTGGGGAATGTCGGCGACGAGGGCCGGGCCGAGGGGGGCGGGAGCGGTACCCCAGCGTTGCGGTCCGGCGTCGCGGTCCACCGTGTGCCCGACGAGGAAGAGGCGCTCGCCGTTCGCGTGGAAGTCGTCGTTGACGTTGATCACACGCACGATGAGGAACAGCGTGATCGCGCACGCCACGGCGGCTGACAGGCCGACGAGGTTGATCAGTGAAGCCACCTTGTTCTTCTGCACGTTGCGGAAGCCCAACAGCAGGTAGTTCTTGAGCATGAGGGTTGGTCTGTAATCAGGGTTGGTTCGTAATCAGGGTTGGGCGGGCGTCGGCGCTTCGCGCTGCGTGCGGAGCCGGAACATCACAGGCACGCGGTCGGCCGTCGGCGTGCCGATCTGGACGAGCAGCCACTCGTCGCCGTGGGCGGCGATGAACGCGCGGAGCGCGTCGACCCGCGAGTCCATCTCTTCGGGCCACTCCAGCGTCTCGACGCGGTACTGCAAGCGCTGCTTCTCCCCGTCGATCATCACGTCGAGGTCGATGGTCTGGGTTTGGTCGATCGGGGGGATCGGGACGCAGATCTGGCTCATGGGAAGGCCGAGGTTAGGAGGCAGAGGGCACGGAGCTATTCGTAGCGGAGCGCTTTGACGGGGTCGGTCGTCGCCGCGCGGAGGGCCTGGTAGCTCACGGTGAGGAGCGCCACGGCGAGGGCGAGGCCGCCGGCGAAGAGGAAGACGCCGGGCCCGAGCGCGATGCGGTAGGCGAAGTCGGCCAGCCAGTCCCGCATCACGAAATACGCCAGCGGCGCCGCGATCACGAACGCTACACCGACGAGCGCGAGGAACTCCTTCGACAGCAGCGCCACGAGGCCGGGCACGCTCGCGCCGAGCACCTTCCGCACGCCGATCTCCTTCCGCCGCTGCTCGGCCGTGAACGTCGCGAGCCCGAAGAGTCCGAGGCAGGCGATGACGATCGCGAGGACGGTGAAGCCGCGCGAGAGGCGCGCGAAGTTGGCCTCTTCCTGATACTGCCGCGCGAACTCCTGGTCGAGGAAGCTGTACTCGAACGGGTAATCCGGGTTGACCGCGCGCCACGCGACTTCGACGGCAGCGAGCGTCCCGGTCACGTCGGCGGGGCGGAGCTTGACGGCGAGCAGCGGGTTCTGCGCCGGCTGGTAGAGCATCATCAGCGGCTCCACCTGGTGCCGCACCGAGGCGTAGTGGAAGTCCTTGACCACGCCGACGACGGTCCGCTCGGTCTCGCCGAACGTAAGGTGCTTGCCGACGGCGTCCGTCCACCCGAACGCCCGCACGGCCGCTTCGTTGAGGAGCACGGCCTCCGTCGTGTCGGTGCCGAAGGCGGGGGAGAAGTTGCGCCCGGCGGCGAGTTCCATGCCCATCGTCGGGAGGAACTGGTCGTCGATGCCGAGGGCGCTGATGATCCAGACGTCCTCCTCGCTCGCACCCTCGGGGAGCACGCCGCGCCGGCCGAGCTGGCGGCCCGGCATCGACGTCGCGCCCGCGATTCCGGCGACGGAGGGCGCGCGGCGGAGCGCTGCTTCGAGCGCGTCGGCGTTGCGCTGGAGCTGAGCGTCGCCGAGTTCGAGCACGAGGACCTGGTCGCGCTGGTAGCCCATGTTCTTGTCCATGATGAACCCGAGCTGCTCTGACACCACGAGCGCCCCGACGATCATCACGACCGACGCGGCGAACTGCGTCACGACGAGCGCGCGCCGCAGCAGCCCGCCCCGCGCGCTCCCGCCGAACGACCCCTTGAGGACGGCCGCCGGCTGGAACTGCGAGAGGACGAACGCGGGGTACGCCCCGGCGAGGAGCGCGACGAACAGCATCACGCCAACCAGCAGCAGCGCGAACGTCGGGTCGGCGAGCACGCCGAGCGCGAGCTGCTTGCCGAGCGCCGCGTTGACGACGGGCAGCGAGGCCGCGACGAGGCCGAGCGCGACAGCGAACGCGAGCACGCACAGCAGCAGCGACTCGCCGAGGTGCTGCCACACGAGCTGCGAGCGGTTCGCCCCCATCGACTTGCGCAGCCCGACCTCGCGCGCCCGCTCCGCCGACCGCGCCGTCGCGAGGTTCATGAAGTTGAAGCACGCGATGAGGAGCACGAACACGGCCACGGCCGAGAGCCCGACGACGTAGCCCTGATCGCTCTTGCCCGTGCTCTCGTCGAAGAGGATGTCGGACGAGCGGAGGTGGACGTCGGCGAGCGGCTGGAGCGTCACCGAGAAGTTATCGCCGACCTCGTTCCGGCGGATGATCTCCTCCATTCGAGGGAGCACAGACGCCGCCGCGGCCGGGTCGCGGAGGACGACGTAGGTCGTCAGGCTGATGCTGTTCCACGAGTCGAGGAACTGCCGGAAGCCGTCCTCGTCGGGCCCCGGCACGAGCGACTGGAGGAGGTCGAACTGGAGGCTCGACGCGACGGGTGGATCGGCGGCGACGCCCGTCACCCGCACGTCCGTGTCGTGGTTGAGCGTGATCGTCTGCCCGAGCGCCTCGTCGTCGCCGAAGAGGCGTCGGGCCGTGGACTCGGTGAGGACGACGGTGTTCGGCTCGGCGAGGGCCGTCGCCGCGTCGCCCGCGCGGAGCGGGAAGTCAAAGACGACGAAGAACGACGGCTCGGCGAGGACCGTCGCCTCAGCGTAGAGGTCCGTGTCCCCGACGGTCATCAGCTGCCGCCCGACGCCGTTGAGCCGGACCGATTCCTCGACCTCGGGCAGTTCCGCCTCCATCGTCGGGCCGAGTGCCGGGAGCGTGATGCCGACGCGCGTGCTCGTGACGCCGAGCGCCTCGTCGATCGTCAGCACGCGGAAGATCCGGTCCGCCTTCGCGTGGCCCCGGTCGAAGGCGAGGTCCTGGCGGACGCTCAAGAAGATGAGCAGGGCACACGCCATCCCGATGGCGAGGCCGGCGATGTTGATGAACGAGAAAGCCTTCCGCTTGGCGAGGTTGCGGAGGGCGATTTTGAGGTAGTTCGTCAGCATCGGCGGTAGCGGCGAAGGGGCTGGACTCCCCATTACAAGCGATATGCCAGCCGCGTCACCCGGCCTAAACGCGAGCACGACGCGGGTGCGGCGGCGGCCGGTGTGCGCCAGCGCCCACCCGCTGTGCGCCAGCGCGCAACGCGTGCCGACCGGCGCGGGAGGCGCCACGCGGACGGTGCGACGGTTCGATGAACGGCGGGGGAGTCGGAATGGGATGAATAGGTTGCGGGTTGCTAGTATTTGATTCCTTTGGTTTAAAGCAAGCGCGCTAACCCGCTGCCGACTACCTTGAAAGCGGCTTCGGCCCGACCTGCTCCGATCACCTCAACCCCCGTTGCGCTATGCGATACGTTTCTCTCCTGCTCCTCGCAGGCTTCCTCTCCCCCGTGATCTCCCCCGCTGCCGCGCAAGACGGTCCCGTGTTCTACATGACCCAGCACAAAATCCATCAGGCTCGGGTGGACAGCCTCACCGCGCTCACGGAGAAGTACGACATCCCGTGGCACAACTTCGTCGCAGACAACGTGGAGGGCTACGAGCGGTGGCACATGCGCCACGACACCGGCAACGAGTACAACTTCATGACCGTGACGATGTACCCCGACTGGGATATGGTCCGCGGCGATGAGATTCCGTTCGACGACTTCGGTCCGGGGTTCGCCGCTTCGATGGGCATGACCGTGGAGGAAATGGAGGCCGAGGACGGCATGGTCAATACGGCGTTCGAATGGGCCTATGACGGCTCCGAACACATAGACCAGATCTGGCGACCCATCGCGCGGGCTATCCGGAGTGGGAACGAAGACGGCGACATGAAGCCGGACATGGTGGCGTACATGACGCAGTTCAAGATCAAGCCTTCGCGCATGGATAGCCTCGTCGCCCTCATCCAGACCTACGACGTCCCGTGGCACACCTTCGTCGCGGAGAACGTCGAGGGGTACGAGCGCTTCTGGATGCGCCACGACACCGGCAACGAGTACAACTTCATGGTGGTCACGAACTATCCGAACTGGGACATGATGGACAGCGTCCCGTACGACGAGCTCTTCCCGAAATTCGCCGCCTCGCAAGGCATGACGATGGAGGAGGCCGAGGGGATGGGCGTAGAGGAGAAGTTCAACTGGGCTTACGAAGGGGCCGAGCACATGGACCAGATCTGGCGGCCCATCGTGGCGGCGGACATGGGCATGGAGAAGATGGACGAGATGGAGTAGAACGGGCGTCTCTCGCCGTTCGCTGAACGCCACGCGGCCCGCCGGTTCTCCGGTCGGGCCGCGTGTGCTTGGGGCCGACGACTCGGCACGAGCGCGCCGATCTCTACTCGGTGCGTAGGGCCTTGACCGGGTCGGCGGTGGCGGCGCGGAAGGCCTGCGTGCTCACCGTCACCAGGGCAATCGCGAAGAGGAGTGCACCAGCGATGAGGAATGGTCCCGGCCCGAGCCCGATGCGATAGGCGAAGCCGTCGAGCCACGCGTCCATCCCGAGCCACGCTAGCGGCACCGCTATGACGAACGCCACGCCGACGAGCAGCACGAAGTCGCGGGCGAGGAGCAGCACGAGATTCGCCACGCTCGCGCCGAGCACCTTTCGCACGCCGACCTCGCGCGTCCGACGCTCCGCCGTGAACGAAGCCAGCCCGAACAGCCCGAGGCACGCCACGAAGACGGCGAGGAACGCGAACACGCTCACGATCTGCCCCGTCCGCCGCTCGTTCCGGTAGAGCCGGTCGTACACGTCGTCGAGGAAGCGGTACGAGAACGGGCGGTGTGCAGCGAACTGGCCCCAGACGGTCTCGACGTGGTCCAGCCCGGCGCGCGTCTCGCCCGGCGCGAGGCGGATAGCGAGGTTGAACACGTTGCCCGGATCGTACCAGATGGAGAGGGGCTCGATCGTCTCGTGGAGCGAGCGGAAATGGAAGTCCTCGACGACGCCGAGCACCTCGCCCCACCGGCTGTCCACGGCCACGCGCCGTCCCACCGCTTCCTCCGGGGTCCAGCCGAGCCTGGCGACGGTCGTCTCGTTGAGGATGTGCAGATAGTTTGCCGAGTCCGGCTCCGGCGGGTCTGCCGGGAAGCCGCGCCCGGCGACGAGCTGCAGCCCGAGCCCATCCACGACGGTGGCCTGTGCGGGGAGGCCTTTGATCAGAAACTCGTCTTCCTCAGCGAGGCCTTCCGCGTGGAAGCCGGAGGTCCAGCCGAGCTGGCCGGGAATCTGGTTGATGCCCGCCGTCGCCACGATGCCGGGGTGCTGGCGCAACGCCACCTCCATCGCCGGGTATTTCTCCAGCAGGATCTGGTCGTTGAGCGGGAGCACGACGAGGTGCTCCTTGTCGAACCCGAGCGCCTGATCACCCATGAAGCGGAGCTGGCTGAGGACGACGAGCGTCCCCGCGATCAGGAACGCCGAGATCCCGAACTGGAGCACGACGAGCCCCTTGCGCAGCCACGTCGCGCCGCCGCCCGCGATGGCTCGGCTGCGGAGCACGCGCGCGGGGTGGAACGCCGAGAGGTAGAACGCCGGATAGCTCCCGGCTACCAAGCTCACGACGAGGAACGTCCCGGCGATGAGGGCCACGACCCCCGGCTCGCCGAGCGCCGCGAACCCCAGCGCCTTGCCGCTGAGCGCGTTGAACGCCGGCAGCCCGAGCCCGACGATCCCGAGCGCGAGCAGCACCCCGCCGAGCGTGAGGAGGGCCGACTCGCTATAGAACTGCCCGACGAGTTGTCCCCGGTACGCCCCGAGCGACTTCCGCAGCCCGACCTCTTTGGCTCGCTGCCCGGCGCGCGCCGTCGCGAGATTCATGTAGTTGATGCACGCGATCAGCAGGATCAGCAGCGCCACCGTCGCGAACCCGTAGACCGCCGTGCGGTCGCCCGTCGCGTCGAGGTCGTACGCGATGTCGGTGCGGAGGTGGATATCGGTCAGCGGTTGGAGCGCGAGGATGCGGACGTTCTCCTCGTTCTCGGCCCGGAGCCGCTCGGTGAGTGCATCGATCTTCGTCTGGAGCGGCGCGGCGGCCTCGGCGTCTGGGAGGCGGAGGAAGGTGAAGAAGTTGGCCGAGCCCCACTGCTCGTTCTTCGCCCAGTTCTCCCGAGAGGCAAAGGATGCGAGGAAGTCGAACGAGAAGTGCGAGGTCGCGGGTACGTCCTCCATCACGCCTGTCACCTCGAACGCCTGATCGTTATTACGGACGATCGTCTGCCCGAGCGGGCTCGCGTCGCCGAAAAACTTCTCGGCCGTCGACGCCGTGAGCACGGCCGTGTTGGGACGATTCAGTGCCGTCGCCGCGTTGCCTGCGAGGAGGGTGAACCCGTCGAAGACGTCGAAGAACGTCGAGTCGGCGAAGTAGAAGTGGTTGTCGTCGAAGATCCGCTCCCCCGCGCGGACCACGCCGCCGTGGGCCTCGATGCGGGTGGCGGCGAGCACCTCGGGAAACTCCCGCCTCAGGAGGGGCGCGACGATGTTGGGACTGATCGCGATCGTCGCGTCGAGCTGTGGGACCTCCACGTTGACGCGGTAGACCGACTCGGCGCTGGGGTGGAAGCGGTCGTAGCTCAACTCCTCGCGCACGAAGAGGAGCAGGAACAGGCAGCACGCGAGGCCGACCGCGAGGCCGACGATGTTGAGCGCGGCGTACCCGGGCTGACGGCGGAGATTCCGGAGGGCGATGCGGAGGTAGTTCGTCAGCATGAGCGGGCGGAGGCTGAGTGTGCTGGGGACCAGCACAAGCGATATGCCAGCGTCCCCCGAGTCGCTCAAATAAGAGCGATGGGCGCGTGCGCGGCCGGTCGGTGTGCGCCAGCGCCCACCGGCTGTGCGGCAGCGCGCAGGTCGTCGCTATATGCCTAGGCATTCAGGGTATGAGGAAGTGCCTTGGCCGGCGAGGCTTGGCTCCCCTAGAATATCTGGGTATACGAGGTCGAGGCTGCCGCTCCGGCATCCTCTTCCCGTCCTCGACCCTAGCCTGCCCAGCTATGCCTCCTCGCTACGCGCTGTCCTTCGCCCTCTTCGCTCTCGTCTTCACGCTCGCACCGACGCTCCACGCGCAGTCGTTCACCCGCGTGACCACCGGCCCCGTTGCCACCCACAGCGATAACAGCCTCGGCGTCGCGTGGGGCGACTACGACGACGACGGCGACCCGGACCTCTTCGTGGCGAACGGCGGCCAGCCGAGCCGACTTTACCGCAACGACGGCGACGGCACGTTCTCGGCCGTCGCCAACGGCCCGGTCGTCACGACGCTCGGCGATTCGCGCGGTAGCGTCTGGGCCGACTACGACAACGACGGCGATCTCGACCTCTACGTCAGCAACCGGGGCGGGAACGTGCCGCCGCCCGTCACGCAGCCTGCGCAGGCGAACTTCCTCTACCGCAACGACGGCCCGCCGACCTTCGGCTTCACCCGCGTCAACGACATGCCGCCCGCGACGGAAGCCAATTTCACGTGGAGCAGCAGCTGGGTCGATTACGACAACGACGGTGACCTCGACCTCCACGTGCCCGACAACCTCCACGCGGCCGACGACTTCTTCTACGAGAACGACGGCAGCGGGCAGTTCACGTCGGTGACGCCCACGTTCGTCGAGCCCGGCTCCGAGCCGAGCACGGGCGTCGCGAGCTGGATCGACTTCGACGGCGACGGCGATCAGGACCTGCTCCTCGCCAAGAGTGGGCGCTTCCTGCCGGGCCAGGCCGAGAACCACCGCCTCTTCCGCGGCCTCCTTGCGGACACCGGCACGCTCGGGTTCGAGGAGGTCACCACGGGCGGCGTCGTGACCCATTTCGACAACGACTTCCAGGCGAGTTGGGGCGACTATGACAACGACGGCGATCCCGACCTCTTCCTCGGCCACGCCGGCGGGCCGCGCGGCGTCTCGAACTACCTCTACCGCAACGACGGTGACGGCGTGTTCACCGCCATCACGAGCGGCCCCGTCGTGACCGACACCGACGGCACGCTCGGCAGCGGCTGGGGCGACTACGACAATGACGGTGACCTCGACCTGCTCGTCGCGAACGGCGGACTCGACAAGCTCTACCGCAACGACGGGGACGGCACGTTCACCTCGATGACATCGGCCGACGTAGGGTCCATCGTCTCGACCTCGGGCAACTCCTGGGGCGCGGCGTGGGCCGACTACGACAACGACGGATTCCTCGACGCCGTCGTCGTCAACGCGGCCACGGGGCCGGGTGGCAACTCGAACGCTCTCTACCGCAACACCGCCACGAACGGCAACCACTGGATCAACATCCGCGTGGTCGGTACCACGTCGAACCGCTCCGGCATCGGGGCCGTCGTCCGCGTGAAGGCGACGATCTCGGATGCGCCGACGTGGCAGACCCGCTACATCATGGGCAGTCCGACGGGCGACCGCAGCCAGGACGACCTCCGCGCGCACTTCGGTCTCGGCGATGCCACAGAGATCGACTCGGTCGTCGTCGCGTGGCCGTCGGGGGCGGAAGACGTGTACGAGGCTGTGGGGAGCAACGCGTTCTTCCGCGCCGTCGAAGGCGGCGACCTCCTGCCGGTCGCGAGCGAAGATGCTTCCGTACCGAGTGGCGACGAGGCGGGGCTTCGGCTCGACCTCCACCCGAATCCGGCGCGGGACCGGGCGGCGCTGTCGTTCACGCTCGCGCGACCGGGCGTAGTGCGGGTGCGGATCTACGACGTGCTCGGGCGGATCGTACGGACACCTCCGGCAGAGCAGCACGCGGCCGGTGAGCAGCAGGTGACGCTGGACGTGGCGGGCCTGCCCGCCGGCGTCTACCTCATCGCGGTCGAGGCGGGCGGGCAGCGGCGGGTGGAGCGGATGGTGCGGTTGTGAGCGAGGATGCCGACGGAGAGTAGAGACAGGCTTTTCCCCTTGACACACAAGGGGTGGATCCCTACGTTTCGGGCCTCTCCCCTGCTCTCCGACCGCCGCTCCGATGCCCCGCAAACCCGGCGAGCTGCTGCAAGGCACGCTCGACATGCTGATCCTGAAGACGCTCACCGCCGGGCCGATGCACGGCTACGCCATCGTGCGTCGCCTGCAACAGGTCTCCGACGAGGCACTCGTCGTCGAGGAGGGCTCGCTCTACCCGGCGCTCTACCGCATGGCGGCGAAGGGCTGGATCGAGGCCGAGTGGGGCACGTCGGAGAACAACCGCCGGGCGAAATTCTATCGACTCACGTCGGCGGGAAAGCGCCAGCTCGATGAGGAGGTCGCGTTCTGGGAACGGTTCACGACCGCCACGGCAAAGGTGCTTCAGTTCGCGCCGACGGAGGGCTGAGCCATGCCTGCCCGCTGGCCCCGCCCGCTGACGCCGCACCGCCGCCGCGCCCTCGCTTGTGAGATCGAGGAGGAACTGCGGACGCACCTCGCGCTGCGGGCCGACGACAACCGCCGCGCGGGGATGGCCCCCGCCGAGGCCGAGGCTGACGCGCTCGACCGCTTCGGCGACGTGGAGCACATCGCGGCGGCCTGCCTCTGGGCCGAGCAGACGCATCCGTTGCGCGAGGTGCAGCGGCTTGTCGTGACCGGGCTCGTGTTCGCCGTCGGGTTCGGGGCGTTCGCCGCCGCGTTCTCGCTCGCCGTCGCCGTCTTCGTCCGCCCGCTCCGTTTCGACGACGCCGACAGGCTCGTCCGGTCCGGGGCGGGCTGGGAGGACGCGCTCGTCCCGCCGGACGTCGTCGCGCGGTGGCAGGCGGAGGGCACCAGCTTCGAGCGCCTGACGGCGTTCAACGCGCTGGATTTGGCCCTCGGCGGTGACGCGCCCGACGAGCGGGTCGAGGTGATGCTCATCAGCGACGACTACTTCCGTGTCTTCCGCGTCGCGCCCATCGTGGGTCGCACCCTCAGCCACGGCGAGCGCGAGGAGATTCTGATCAGCGACGGACTCTGGGAGCGACGGTTCCAGCGGAGCCGTTCGGCGCTCGGCGCGACGCTCGACCTCGACGGGCAGCCGCACACGGTCGTCGGGGTGATGCCCGAGGCGGCCCAGCTCTCGCACCGCGTCGACCTGTGGCACCGGCTCCCGGCGTCGTGGCCGGCCGACCGGGGGCTCTACGTCGTCGGCCGGCTCCGCGAGGGCGTGACGCTGGCGGAGGTCCGCGCCGAAGTCGCGCCGCTGACGATCGCGCAGGCCCCCACGCTCCACCCGCTGAAGCAGCTCTATGCTGACCCCGTTCGTCCCATGGCTTGGCGAGCGTTCGGCCTGTCGGCCCTCGTGCTGCTGGCGCTGGCGTTCGCGGCGCTGCGGCACGCGCATGGTCGCGCGCGTCGGGCCGCACTCTACGGCGGCGACGACGCCGACCCGGCGGTGCAGATCGGGATGGCGGTGGGGGCCGCGCTCGCCGGCCTCGTCCTCGCGCATGCCACGCAGGCGCTGGTCTACGACGACCTCCTCGGCCGGTGGGGCCCGATGTTCGACCGCGGGCTCGACGGACCCGTCGTGCTCGGCGTGCTTGGGGTCGGGCTCGCCGTGGGGGTGTTGCTCGTGGCGGGCTCACAGCAGAGAGGGGGGGTGCGGCACCGGGCATGAGGCGCGCAACCCGGGTCGGAGGATGGGGCACGATCATTCCCCTTGATAGACTAGGTGTGGGTTCCTATTCTACCCTAGACTCTCTAGGCAACAGACCCCTCGCTTCATGCGCATCGCTACGCTCGGCCTCCTCCTCCTCGGTTTCACAGGGGCCGTCTCGGCCCAGACCGTGACCACGTTCACCGAACCGTTCACCGCGAGCGGTGGCGTCTCCGTCGGTCCGGACGGCGACATCTACGTCGCCGATTTCGGGCGCTTCCTCAACCAGAACGGCGGCACGACGGTCTACCGCGTCACGCCGGAGGGCGACGTCTCCGTCTTCGCCACGGGCTTCGCCGGAGCGTCGGGCAACGCGTTCGACGCCGAAGGCAACCTCTTCCAGTCGAACATCGGCGGCAACCGGATCTCGAAGATCACACCCGACGGAACGGTGACGACATACGCGACGGAAGGTATCGTCGCGCCCGTCGGCGTCGCCGTTGATGCCGCGGGGAACGTGTACAACACGAACTGCCAGTCGCCGGGCCGCATCTCGAAGACGACGCCCGACGGCACCACGACGACGTTCGCGTCGAGCCCGCTGATGAGCTGCCCCAACGGCCTCACGATCGATGACGACGGCAACCTCTACACGGCCAACTTCAACAACGGCCGCATCGTCAAGATCACGCCGGACGGGGCGGCGAGCGAACTCGTTTCGCTCTCGAATGCGCCGATCGGCAACGGGCACCTCACGTTCGCGAACGGACGGCTCTACGTCTGCAACTGGGGCGGCTTCATCTACGAGGTGACGCTCGGCGGCGTCGCGCGCGTGCTCGCCGGCTCGGGCACCGGCCTCGCCGACGGCCCGGCGGCCGAGGCGCAGTTCTTCCGTCCGAACGGCATCTCGGCGAGCATGACGGGTGATACGCTGTACCTCAACCAGACGGCCGAACTCGTCGCGCTCCCGCAGATCCACCCGAACACGGTGCGGATGATCACAGGCGTACGGCAGACGGTGGACGCCGCCGACGAAGCACCGGACGCCGACGGTCTCGGCCTCGCTCCGAGCGCGCCGAACCCGTTCCGCTCGGCCACGCGGATCGCGTACACGCTGCCGCATCCGATGCCGGTCTCGCTCCGCGTGTACGACGTGCTCGGGCGCCCCGTCCGCACGCTCGTCGAGCGGGTCGAGGCGGGGGGCACGCACGAGGTGCGGTGGGACGGGCGGAGCGACGGTGGGCAGCGGCTCGCCGCGGGCCTGTACCTCTACGCGCTCGCCGGGCTCGACCGCCGCGTCGTGCAGCGGGTGACGCTGTTGCGGTGAGCTATTCGTAACGGAGAGACTCGACGGGGTCGGCCGAGGCGGCGCGGAGGGCCTGGGCGCTGACGGCGACGAGCGCAATCGCGAGGGCCGCGAGCCCGGCGGCGACGAACACGCCGAGCCCGAGGTCGATCCGGTACGCGAACCCGTCGAGCCACCGGCTCACGACGAGGTAGGCGAGCGGCACGGCCACCACGAACGCGACGCCGACAAAGCGGAGGAAGTCCTTCGAGAGCAGCGCGAGGATCGACGACACGCTCGCGCCGAGCACCTTGCGGATGCCGATCTCTTTCGTCCGCTGCTGCACCGCAAAGGCGACGAGCCCGAACAGTCCCATGGCTGCAATCGCAAGCGCGAGGAGGGTGAAGAACGACACGGCCCGCCCGAGCATCCGCTCCTGCGCCGCGAGCGCCGCGAAGTTGTCGTCGAGGAAGCGGGTGCGGAGGGGCTCGTCCGGCGCGAAGCCCTGCCAGAGTGTTTGCATCCGGTCGAGGAAGTCGGCCGTGTCCGCGCCGCCGAAGCGCACGATCAGCTGGCTCCCTCCGGGGGCGTACTGTACGACGGTCGGCTCGATCCGCTCGCGCAGCGACCGGAAGTGGAAGTCGCTCACGACGCCGACCACGACCTCATCCTCGTTGACGACCTGCCCGATGGGGTCCGCGCCGAGGCCGAGCACCGCTACGGCGGCCTCGTTGAGGATGAGCGCGCTGCTGTCCGAGGCGAGGTCGCTGGAGAAGGGGCGCCCGGCGACGAGGCGCATCCCGAGGGCGGAGAGGTAGTGCTCGTCGCCCCGGAAGGTCTGAAGCGTCAGCGCCTCCTCCATCGTCGGGGTCTGGTAGGTGTACATCATCACGCCCGAGCCGGTCGGAACGCGCCCGGCGAGGCTGGTCTCCTCGACGTGGGGCAGCGCGTCGAGCGACCGCCGGAACGCTTCGCCCCGGTCGCCGAGCACGCCCATATTCTCGACGAAAACCACGCCGTCCGGCGCGAGCCCTTTGTCGACGCGCTGCATGAACGTGAGCTGCTGGTAGACCACGAGGCTCCCCACGACGAGCACGATCGCGATGGCGAACTGCCCGACGACGAGCGCGCCGCGCAGCCGGTGGTTGCCGCCCCCGCTCAGCCCGCCTTTGAGGATCACCGCGGGCCGGAAGCGGGCGAGGTAGAACGCCGGATACAGCCCAGCGAGGACGCCCACGGCGAGCGAGAAGCCGAGGAGGGCGAGCGCGTACTGGCCGTCGGCGAGCACGCTGTCCATGAGCGGCGTGCCGGTCACGAACGCGAACGCCGCGAGCATCCCCTCGGCGAGCACCACGGCTACGGCCGCGGCGACGAGGCTGAACACGACCGTCTCGGCGATGAACTGCCGGACGAGCGAGCCTTGCGTCGCTCCCATCGTCTTTTTGACGCCGACCTCGCGGGCGCGGACCGTCGAGCGCGCCGTCGTGAGGTTGACGTAGTTCACCCCGGCGATGAGGAGGATGAACAGCCCGACAATGCCGAGGGCGTAGACCTGCGCCGGGTTGCCGCCAGGTCGAAGCTCGAAGTTAAAGTCGGAATGGAGGTAGATGTCGTGGAGCGGCTGGACGAAGAACTGCACCGCCAGCGGGGCGGCAGCCCACGCGCCGAACGACCCCTCGAAGTCACTGGCGGGGTACGCGTGGTTGCGGAGGATGCGGTCGAGCCCGCGCTCGAGGTCCGCCTGCGCAGCGTCGGGGCGCAGCTTGACGTAGTTGTAGTACGCGACGTTCGTCCACCCCGCGGGTGTCTCCTCGCGCACGAGCGGGAGCCACAGGGCGGCCCCGAGATGCGTCGGCCCCGGTGGCGGGGCGACGACGCCGGTGACGCGGTGGGGCACCTGTTCCTTGCCGACGAGCACGGTCTGCCCCATCGCCGAGGCGTCGCCGAAGAAGCGGGCGGCGGCCTGCTCGGTCAGCACGAGGCCGTCGGGTGCCCGGAGCGCGGCCTCGGCGCTGCCCGCAACAAACGGGAACGCGAACACCTGGAAGAACGCCGTGTCGGCCCAGACCACATCCGGCTCCTCGAAGCGCGTGTCGCCCACGAGGAACGGCGTCGACCGCTGCGAGCCGCTGAGCCGTGTCGTCGCCTCGATCACCGTCGTCTCCGTCGGCAGCACGTCGAGGAGCTGCTCCTGGCTGTTGGCGAAGCCGCCCATCTGATAGAAGTCCGTCGCGATGCGGTAGACACGCTCGGCGTCGGGCACGGCGCGGTCGGAGGTCAGCTCCTGCCGGACGTAGAGCCCGAGCACGAACGCGGCGGCGATGCCGAGGGCGAGGCCGCCCACGTTGAGGAGCGTGTAGCCGGGGGACTTAGCGAGGTGGCGCCAAGCGAGGCGGACGAAGCTTGTCAGCATGGGAGCGAGGTTATTCCGTGCGGAGCGAGCGGACGGGGTCGGCCGAGGCCGCGCGGAGGGCCTGCCCGCTCACGGCGGCGAGGGCGATGACGAGCGCGATCCCGCCGGCAAGGACGAAGACGCCCGGCCCCATCCCGACGCGGTAGGCGAAGTCGGCCAGCCATCGGTCCATCGCCCACCACGCCAGCGGCACGGCGACGACGAAGCCGACGAGCACGAGGCGGGCGAACTCCCCCGCGAGGAGCGCGACGATCTGGGACACGCTGGCGCCGAGCACCTTCCGCACGCCGATCTCTTTGCGCCGCCGCTCCGCCGTGTAGGCGGCCAGCCCGAAGAGGCCGAGGCAGGCGATGAAGATGGCGACGCCCGCGAAGAAGGCGAAGAGCTGGCCGAGCCGCGCCTCGTCCCGGTAGAGCCGGTCGAAGTCGGCGTCGAGGAACGTGTAGTCGAAGGCGTAGCCGGGGGCGAACCGCTCCCACGTCGCGCGGAGATGGTCGAGGGTGCCGGGGAGGTCGCCCGGCGCCACGCGCATCGACACGATCCCGAACCACGGGATGTAGTTCATCACGAGCGGCTGCACCTCCTGGTGGAGCGACTGGAAGTGGAAGTCCTCGGTCACGCCGATGATCTGGCCCATCGGCCGGTCCCACGCACGGAACGGTGCGCCGACGGCTTCCTCCGGCGTCAGCCCGAGCTGCCGCACGGCCGTCTCGTTGAGCACGTACGTGTCGAGCGTGTCGGTCGTGATCTCGTCGGAGAAGAAGCGCCCGGCGAGGAGGTCGATGCCGAGCACGTCGAGGTAGCCCGGGCCAGCGGGGATCGTCCAGAAGCTGTCGCCCTGCTCGTCGGCCCCGACCTGGCCGGGCCAGTTGTAGCCGCGGTTCGTGCCGGTCCGCCCCGGCAGGCCGCCGGACTGCGCGACGGCGAGCATGCGCGGATCGGCCCCGACCTCGTCGGTGAACGTGTCGATCTGCTGCCAGACGGGCGGCGGCGGGGTGAGGAAGAGCACCTGCTCCTTCTCGAAGCCGAGGTCGCGCCCCTGCATGAACCGGAGCTGGTCGTAGACTGTCAGCGTGGCGACGATGAGGAAGGCAGAGACGGCGAACTGGAAGACGATGAGCCCCTTGCGCAGTGCCACGCCGCCACCGCTGTGCTCCACCTCGCCCTTGAGCACGCGCGCCGGCAGGAACGCGGAGAGGTAGAACGCGGGGTAACTCCCCGCCACGAGCCCCGCGCCGAGCCCGATCCCGACGAGGCCGAGGACGGTCAGCGTCTGGCCGAAGTCGAGCCGCGCCGCCGTACCTATAGCGTCGTTGAAGAACGGGAGCGCGAGCGCCGCGAGCCCGATCCCGACGCCGACGGCGAGCACGCTCAGCCCCACCGACTCGACGAGGAACTGCCCGACGAGCTGCTGCTTGTGCGCCCCGACCGCCTTCCGCACGCCGACCTCTTTGGCGCGCTGCGTGGCCCGCGCGGTGGCGAGGTTCATGAAGTTGACGCACGCGATGAGGAGGATCAGCAGCCCGATCGCGCCGAAGGTCCAGAGCGTGCCCACGTCGCGGTGCGGGCCGGTGTCGTAGGTGAGCCCGGTGTTGAAGTAGACGTCGTCGAGCGGCTGGAGGAGCGCCGCGTAGTCGCTCTCGCCGTCGTCGCCGAAGCGCTCGCGGGCGAGCGCGGTCATCTTCGCGGCGAGCGCTTCGGCGTCGGTGCCGGGACGGAGGAGGAGGTAGGTGTAGTAGTTGAGGTTCGTGAAGTCGGTGAGGGCTTCTTCCCCGTGGAATGCCGCGAGAAGCGGGAATGCGGCGATGGCGCTGAGTCGGATCGTCGAGTTCGCGGGCACGTCGGCCATCACGCCCGTCACGGTCAGCGTCTGCCCGTCGTAGTCCACGGTCTGCCCGACGGGGTCGGCGTCGCCGAAGAGCGATGCGGCGGCGGCCTCACTCAGCACGAGGTCGAAGGGGCTGTCGAGGACCGTCGCCGCGTCGCCGCGCAAGAGGGGGAAGGAGAAGGTCTCGAAGAAGGCCTCGTCGGCGAGGGCGAGCCCTTCGAGCCGGCGGACCGTCCCGTCGGGGAGGCGGAGGAACGGGCGGCGGTCGAGGTCGAGGCGGACGGCGTGCTCGACCTCGGGGAACGCCTCGGCGAGGAGCGGCGCGAAGCCGGCGGCGGAGTTGGCGTACTGCGCGTCGCCGCGGGTGTACGTCAGCCGGACGATCCGCTCGCCGTGCTCGTGGAAGCCGTCGAAGCTCCGCTCGTGCTGGATGAAGAGCACGATGAGGAAGGAGCACGCCAGCCCGAGCCCGAGCCCGCCGACGTTGATGAGGGTCGTGCCGGGCCGCTTGCGCAGCGTGCGGAGCGCGATGAGGAGGTAGTTCTTGAGCATGGCGGTGGGGTTGGTGTAGGGGCGCAGCGTGCTGCGCCCTCACTCGTAACGGAGCGACTCGACGGGGTCGGCGGTGGCGGCGCGGAGGGCCTGCCCGCTGACGGCGGCGAGCGCGATCACGAGCGCGGCCGCGCCGGCGACGAGGAACACGCCCGCCCCGAGATCGACGCGGTAGGCGAAGCCGTCGAGCCATCGGTTCATGAGCCACCACGCGAGCGGTGCGGCGAGCGCGAACCCGATGAGCACGAGGCGGACGAAGTCGCGCGACAGCAGCGTCACCACGCCGCCGACGCTCGCGCCGAGCACCTTCCGCACGCCGATCTCTTTGCGCCGCCGCTCGGCCGTGTAGGCCGCGAGCCCGAACAGCCCGAGGCACGCAATCGAGATGGCCACGCCCGCGAAGAAGTTGGCGAGGGTGCCCACCACGAGCTCGCCCTGGTACATCCGCTCGTATTCCTCGTCGAGGAACGTGGTCTCGAAGGGGTAGCCGGGGTTGAACCGGGCGTAGACCGCCTCCAGGCTCGCGAGCGCGGCGGCCGTCTCGCCCGCCGCCGTGCGGACGTAAAGGAAGTCGGAGTATTCCGGTTCGAGGCGGAGGATCGTCGGCTCGATGGGCGCGTAGAGCGAGCGTATGTGGAAGTCCTTGACGACGCCGACGATCTGCCCCTCGCGGCCCCAGAGCGCGAGGTCCTGCCCGAGGGGGTTCTCCATGCCCATCGCCTCGGCGGCGCGCTCGTTGATGATGACGTTGGCCGAGTCGGCGGCGAAGTCGCGCGAGAACGTCCGGCCCGCCACCAGCTCCATGTCCATCGTCTCCACGAAGCCGTGCCGCGTGTTGATGACGTAGAAGAGAGTGTTGTCGTCCTCGGGCTTGCCCGCCCACGTCGGGTCCGTCGTGGAGTTGCCCACGTTGAGGGGGTTCTGGTTCGACGCCGTCACGGACGCGATGCCGGGGCGCCCGAGCAGCTCCTGCCGAAACGACTCGAACTGGTCCCGCGCCGGCCCTTCCAGCGTCATCGATACGACGTTCTCGCGGTCGAGGCCGAGGTTCTTCTCGCGGACGTAGTCCATCTGGAGGTAGACCGTGAGCGTGCCCACGATGAGGAGCGTCGAGAGGGCGAACTGGAACACGACGAGGCCCTCGCGGAAGCGCACCTCGCCCCGCCCCTGCCGGAACGTCCCGCGCAGGACCGCCACAGGGCTGAACGACGAGAGGTAGAGCGCGGGGTAGCTCCCGGCGACGAGCCCCGTCACGATGGCGATGCCCACGCCGATGAGGTAGTAGCTCGGCGGGAGGTCGCCGAGGGCGAGGTCACTCCGCACGAGGTCGTTGAAGGCGGGGAGCAGCGTGGCGACGAGGCCGAGCGCGAGCGCGAAGGCGACGAGCGCCAGCACGACCGTCTCGACGAGGAACTGCCGCACGAGCGAGCTCTTGCCCGCCCCGAGCGCCTTGCGCACGCCGATCTCGCGGGCGCGCTGCGCGCTCCGCGCCGTGGCGAGGTTCATGAAGTTGATGGCCGCGATGAGCAGCAGGAAGACGGCCACGACGCCGAGGATGCGGACGTACTCGATCCGCCCCCCTGCGAGCTCGCCGTCCTCGTAGAGCCCCCAGAGGCGCATGTCCGCGACCGGCTGTAGGAACGGCGTCGCGTTCGCCGCGTCGTTGTGCTCGTTGATGACGTCGGCGATCTTCGCGTCGAGCGCGGCGGCCGAGGTGCCCTCCCTCAACTCGACGTAGATCTCCAGCCCGGCGTTGCCCCAGTGCTCCGTCCACTCGTTGCGCGCGGTGTAGTCCTCCACCGGGAGGATGAAGTCGAACCGGAAGACGGTGGGCTCGGTCACGGCGGCGGAGATGCCGGTGATGCGGAAGTCCTTCCGGTGCTCGACGGTGAGCGTCTGTCCGAGGACCTCGTCGGCCGTCCAGTCCGCCCCGAACACCTTCGCGGCGAGCGTCTCCGAAATCACGACCGACGACGGGTCATCGAGCACCGTCGCGGGGTCGCCCGCGAGGAGCGGGAACGAGAACATCTCGAAAAAGGCGGGGCCCGCGTAGTAGCCCTCCCCGCGATGGATCGCGTCGCCGCGCGTGAAGAGGGGGCTCACCGGCCACGAGAGCAACGTCGCGTGCTCGACCTCGGGGTAATCCGCCTCCAGCACCTCGGCCAGCGGCGTCGGCACGGCGTGCCAGGTCTGGACCTCGCCGCCGAACTCGGCGTGGCGCATCACGCGGTAGAGGTTGTCGCCGTTCTCGTGGAAGCGCTCGTAGCGGACCTCGCTCGTGATCCAGAGCAGGATGAAGAACGCGCACGCGAGCCCGACGGAGAGGCCGACGACATTCAGCGCGGCGTAGCCCTTCTGCCGGTGGAGACTGCGGAGGGCGACGACGAGGTAGTTCTTGAGCATGAGACCGGGGGTAGAGGGAGGACGTTGCCCGCTCTTGCAAGCGATATGCCACCCCACGTTTGCGGCCCGGAATCGCCGCAGCGCCGCATTTGGGCCGATTCTCTGCCGGGCCGTGTGCGCTGGCGCACAGCCGCTGTGCGCCAGCGCGCAGCCCGCCCCGTTAGTCGTGCCGGAGGGCCTGCACGGGATCGGTCGAGGCCGCGCGGAGGGCCTGCACGCTGACGGCGGCGAGCGCCACCGCGAGCGCCACGAGCCCGGCCCCGACGAACACGCCGGCCCCGAGGTCGACGCGGTAGGCGAAGCCGTCGAGCCACCGGTCCATCGCCCACCACGCGAGCGGCACGGCGGCGACGAAGCCGACGAGCACGAGCGCGGCGAAATCCTTCGTCAAGAGCGCTACGATCTGGCCGATGCTCGCGCCGAGCACCTTCCGCACGCCGATCTCTTTGCGCCGCTGCTGCGCGGCGTACGCGGCGAGCCCGAGCAGCCCGAGGCACGCGATGAAGACGGCGAGCCCGGCGAAGACGGTGACGAGCGTGCCGAGCCGCTCCTCCGCCCGGTATGCCGCGTCGAAGGCCGCGTCGGTGAAGCGGTACTCGAAGAGCGCGCCGGGCCGCGCCTCGGCCCACGCCGACCGCAGCGCCGCGACGGTGGCCGTCGCCTCGCCGGGTCCGACGCGCACGAGCGCGACGTCGAACCGGTCCGGCCGGAGGATGAACCGCACGGGCTCGACGGCCTCGTGCAGCGTCGCCATGTTGAAGTCCTCGACGACGCCGAGGATGGGGACGAGCGCGCCGCCCCGGCTCAGCGGCGCGTTCACGAGCACCTCCGTCCCGATCAAGTCGGCGATGTCGCCGGCCGCTCGATCTTCGGACTTGGCGAGGAGGAGCCGCGCGGCCGTCTCGTTGAGCACGACCGCGCTGGAGTCCGGCGCGGAGCCGGGCACGAACCCGCGCCCGGCCTCGAACCCGACCCCGAGCACGTCGAAGAAGTCGGGGCTGACGGCGACGGTGCGGACGCCGACGAACGCGTCGATCTCCGTCGCGTCGCGGAAGGCGAGTCCGTCGCCGTCGAGGAGCTCGCTCGGGAACGAGGTCGAGGCTGCCGCGGCGGCGACCACCTCCGGCCGTCGGGCGAGTGCGGCGAGGAAGGCGTCGGGCGGCTCCTCCTGCAGGTCCACGCTGACGAGCCGGGCCTTGTCGAACCCGAGGCTCGCGCTGCGGAGGAAGCCGAGCTGGCCGTAGACGACGAACGTGCCGACGAGGAGCGCGACGGTGATCGCGAACTGGAACACGACGAGCCCTTTGCGGAGGACCACGCCGCGCCCGCTCGTCGCGAACGCCCCCTTCAGCACCTCGGCCGGGCGGAAGCCCGAGAGCACGAGCGCCGGGTAGCTCCCGGCGACCAGGCCGACGGCGAGCGTGAGCCCGAGTGCCGCCAGCACGGCCAGCACCGCCGCCCCCGCGTCCACGACGAGCGCGCGGTCGGCGAGCGTGCGGAAGAGGGGGAGGGCGAGGGCGACGAGCGCGAGCGCGACGCCGAGCGCGAGCCCGGCGAGGAGGAGGGCCTCGGTGAGGAACTGCCGGGCGAGCTGGCCGCGCTGCGCGCCGACGCTCTTGCGCACGCCGACCTCGCGGGCGCGCTCCACGCTCCGCGCCGTGGCGAGGTTCATGAAGTTGACGCACGCCAGGAGGAGGATGAAGAGGGCCACGGCGCCGAAGAGCCAGACGGCTGAGGCGCGGCCGTTCGCCTCCAACTCCATGTTGTGGTGCGAGTGGAGGTGGATGCTCGCGAGGGGCTGGAGCGTCAGCGCCGCCCCGTTCCAGTTCTCGCCGGCGTGGCGCTCGGCGATGGCGGGCAGCGCGGCTTCGAGCGTCGCGGCGTCCATCCCGTCGGGCAAGAGGACGTACGTGTAGACGCTGTTGCTGCCCCACCCGAACTGGTCGAGGTAGCCGAGCGCGCCCAGCGTCTCCCACGACACGACGAACTCGGGGTTGAAGTGCGACGAGCCGCCGAGCGGGGCGAGCACGCCGGTGACGGTGACGTCGACGCCGCCGTAGAGCGTGAGCGTCTCGCCGAGCGGGTCGGCATCGCCGAAGTATTTCCGCGCCGCCGCTTCGGAGAGGACGGCGGTGTACGGCTCGGCGAGGGCGTCCGCCGGGTCGCCGCTCGCGAGGGCGAACGAGAACACGTCGAAGAGCGTGGGGTCGGCGTAGAAGATCTCCGGCTCGCGGAGGTGCTGCTCGCCCCGGCGCACGGCCCCGCCGTAGCGCAGCAGCGTCGCGACCTCAAGCTCGGGGTAGTCGGCGCGGAGGGCCTGCACGAACGGCCAGTTCGTGGACGGCACGCTGAAGTCGCCCCAGTCGCTGGCGACGCGGACGATTCGGTCGGCGTTTTCGTGGAAGCGGTCGTAGCTCAGCTCTTCGCGGACGAAGAGCGCGATGAGCAGGCAGCACGCGAGCCCGACGCCGAGCCCGGCGACGTGGATGAGCGTGTAGCCCGCGCGGCGCTTCAGGCTGCGGAGGGCGATCGTGAGGTAGTTCTTTAGCATGACAGTAGGGGCTCGGAGGGGCACAATGCATCGTGCCCTTACTCAGTGCGGAGCGCTTCGACCGGATCGGCGGTGGCCGCGCGGAGCGTGTGGACCGTGATCGTGAGGAGCGCGACGACGAGCGCCAGCCCGCCCGCGAGGGCGAAGGCGCCCGGCCCGACCTCGATGCGGTACGCGAAGTCGTCGAGCCACTGCCCGACCAGCACGTACGCCAGCGGGGCCGCGACGACGAAGGCGACGCCGACGAGCGTGGCGAGGTCTTTCGAGAGCAGCAGCACGAGGTCCGGCACGCTCGCGCCGAGCACCTTCCGCACGCCGATCTCTTTGCGCCGCTGCGTCGCCACGAGCGCGGCGAGGCCGAACAGCCCGAGGCACGCGATCAGCACGGCCAGCCCACTCGCGATGCCGACGATCCGCCCGAGCCGCTCCTCGGCCCGGTACTGCTGGTCGAGCGCGTCGTCGAGGAAGACGTAGTCGAAGGGGCGGTCGGGGGCGGTCGCGGTCCACACGCGCTCCAGTGCCGCCATCGCCGCCGGGAGCGGGCCGGGGCCGAGCCGGACGAGCACGTCGAGGTCGGGCGAGGTAGCGAAGCCGACGTTCTCCAGTCCCTGGAAGAGCGGCTGGGCTTCGGTCACGAGCAGGAGCGGCTCGACGGCCGTGTGGAGCGAGGCGTAGTGGAAGTCCTCGGTGACCCCGGCGACGGTGTACGCCGCGAACGGCTCCGGCAACGGCTGCCCGACGACGACGCCGTCAAAGGCTTCGGCGAACGCCTGGTTGACGACGACCTGCTGCGCCGCGAGCGCGGGCGCTGGGGCGAAGCCGGTGCCCTCAAGCAGGGCGATCTGCATCGTCGTCAGGAAGTCCGGGGCGACGGCGTTGAAGCGGAACGTGCGGTAGCGGTCGGCGGCGTCGGTGAAGCCGCCTTCCGCCCACGCCGGGTCGCCGAACGAGAAAGCGCCCGCGCTCACGGCGCTCACGGCGCTCTCCTGCCCGAGCGCGCCGAGGAGCGGGGCGAGCGGCTCCAGCCCGGCCCGGAAGTCGGAGGCGTTGGGGAGGGCGACGACGCGGTCGGCGGCGTAGCCGAGGTTCGTCGACTGGAGGTAGCGGAGCTGCTGCGCGATGACGAGCGTGCCCGCGAGCAGCCCGATCGAGAGGGCGAACTGGAGGGCGACGAGGCCGCGCTGGACGCCCGAGCGCGTCCCGAGCCCGAGCCGCCCACGCAGCACCTCGGCCGGGCGCGAGCGCGAGAGTACGACGGCCGGGTAGCTCCCCGCCACGAGCGCGACGATTCCGGTGAGGGCGAGCGCGGCGAGCACGAGCCCCGCGTCGGGCCGGAGCGAGAGCGTGCGCCCGGCGATGTCGTTGAACGTCGGCAGCGCCATGACGGCGAGGCTGAATCCGGCGACGAGCGCGAGGCCGGTCATCAGCGCGGCCTCACCCCAGAACTGCCCCATGAGCTGGCTCCGGTGCGCGCCCATCGCCTTGCGCACGCCGACCTCGCGCGTCCGCTCGACGCTCCGCCCGACGGCGAGCGTCGTGAAGTTGATGCAGGCGATGAGGAGCACGAGGAGCGCGATCACGCCCAGCGTGACGGCGTAGCGCGGATCGCTCACCGCCGCGATGCCGGTTGGCAGGTCCGGGTTGAGGTGGATGTCACGGATCGGCTGAAGCCCGACTGTGTACGTTCCCTCGAAATCGGGCCCGAGCGCCGTCGCGATGACGGGCGGCAGCGTTGCTTCGACCTCGGCGGGCGTCGCCCCGTCACGCAGGAGCACATACGTCTCGGCGCTGACGTTGAACCAGCTCTGGAGCTGCCGCTCGCTCACCACCCCGTCGACCTGGCTGAAGGGGAGGAGCGCGCCGAACTGCACGCTGGAGGTCGTCGGCGGATCGGCGGCGACGGCGGCCACGGTGAACGTCCGCTCCGCGTCGTCCAGCCGCAGCGTGAGCGCCTGCCCGACGGGGTCTGCCTCGCCGAAGTAGCGCTGCGCGGTCGTCTCGGTGAGCACGACGGCGTCGTGTCGGGCGAGCGGGTCGGCGCTGCCGGACACGAGCGGGAACGAGAAGAGGTCGAAGAACGCCGGGTCCACGAGGAGGGCGCTCTCGTTCGCCGCCTCGGCCCCGCGCACGACGGTGACCGTGAAGGGCAGCGTCCGCGTGAACGCCTCGACCTCCGGCACCTCAGCGGCCAGCGTCGGTCCGAGCGGGAGCGGCGTGACGGTGTTCGTGAACTGCTCGTCCGGCCCGTACTCCTCATGGACCCACGGCCGCACGATCCGCTCGGACTTCTCGTGGAAGCGGTCGAAGCTCAGTTCGCTGCGGACGAATAGCCCGGCGAGGAGGCAGACGGCGATCCCGACGGCGAGGCCGAAGACGTTGATGAACGCATAGCCCTTCTGACGACGGAGCGAGCGGAGGGCGACGACGAGGTAATTCTTGAGCATGGCGGCGAGGAGTCGTGGTGCTTCCGCCTGCGCAAGGGGTATGCCGCCGCTCGCCGACCGCTGAAATGGGGAGTCACGCCGTGCTCGATCCCTCGGCGGTGTGCGCCAGCGCACAGGCCGTGTGCGGCAGCGCGCACCGCCGGGGGCCGCGCGTCACTCGGCGCGGAGCGTCGAGGTCGGGTTCGCGGTGGCGGCGCGGACGGCGTGGAAGCTCACCGTTGCGAGCGCGATGCCGAGCGCGAGGACGCCCGCGATCAGGAACGGGCTCGGCCCCACCGGCACCTGATACGCGAACGCGCCGAGCCACTGCTGCGCGGCGAAGTACGTCACCGGCGCGGCCACGACGAAGGCGACGAGCACGAGCCGCACGAAGTCTTTCGACAGCAGCGCGATGAGGCCCGGCACGCTCGCGCCGAGCACTTTGCGGATGCCGATCTCCTTCTTCCGCTGCTCCGCCGCGTACGCCGCGAGCGCGAACACGCCGAGGCACGCGATCAGGATCGCGAGGATCGAGAACGCCCCGGCGACGCGGCTCAGGTTCTCCTCGGCGCGGTAGAGCTGGTCGAGCTCCTGGTCCACGAAGAGGTACTCGAACGGGCGGTCCGGGAGGAACGTGGTCCACGTCCGCTCGATGTCGGCGAGCGTGCCGCGCACGTCGTCGGGCGTGATGCGGACGGCGAGGTAGCGGCCGAAGAAGTTCGCCATCCCGTCGTTCATCCGGTCGAAGACGAACGGCGCGATCGGCTGGTGGAGCGAGGCGAAGTGGACGTCCTCCGTGACGCCGACGATGCGGCGTTGCAGCTCCCCGTTCTGCCCGGCCGGACCCATGCTCCGCCCGACGGCATCTTGCGGCGACTCCCAGCCGAGGCGCTCCACCATCGCCTCGTTGATGATGACGCCGGGGCCGGGGTCGCGGCCGAGCTGGTAGTCCCGCCCGGCCACCATGCGGATGCCGAACGTCTTCGCGAAGTCGTCGTGGACGAGCATGCGGGGGAACTGGACGGGGTCGGCGAAGCCCTCGGGCAGGTAGGTGTTCGTCTGGTACTTGCTGCCGAGCACGTCCTCGGAGATCGTCACGGCCTGGACGCCGCGGTGTTCGAGGAGCGCGCCTTTGATGGCGTCGTACTGCTGGATGGCGGGCGTGCGGAGGATCGGCACCATCACCACCTGCTCGGCGTCGAAGCCGAGGCGGGCGCTGCGGAGGTAGTCGAGCTGGTTCGCGGCGACGAACGTCCCGGCGATGAGCGCGATCGAGATGCCGAACTGCGCGACGACGAGCCCGCGCCGCAGCACCTCCGACGCGCCGCCGCCCGTGCCCGTCCGCCCCGACGCCTTGAGCACGTGCGCCGGCTCGTGCCGCGAGAGCACGAACGCCGGATACAGCCCGGACAGCGCGCCCACGCCGAGGGCGACGACGGCGAGGAGGGGCCACAGCCACGGCACGGCGAACGGGTTGAGCGTGATCGCCTTGTCCGCCATCGCGTTCATCACCGGCAGCAGCGCCCACACGAGCGGCAGCGCCACGACGAGCGAGATCGTGCTCAGCAGGATCGACTCGCTCAGGAACTGCCCGATGAGCTGGCCTTTCTGCGCGCCGATCGCCTTCCGCATCCCGACTTCCTTCGCCCGGCTCATCGAGCGCGCCGTCGAGAGGTTCATGAAGTTGATGCACGCCGTGAGGAGGACGAACACGGCGATGAGCGAGAAGACGTAGACGTAGAGGTCGTCGCTGTTAGGGCGGATCTCGAAGTCGAGGTTCGACTTCAGGTGGATGTCGGCGAGCGGCTGGAGGTAGAGGTGCGACTGCTCCTTGATCTGATCGGGCCAGTTCTGGGCGATGAAGTCGGGGAACTGCGCCTCGAGGGCGTCGGGCGCGGCGCCCTCGCGGAGAAGGACGTAGGTCCACGCCGGATTCCAGTACCAGTTGAAGTCGAGGATGCCGGGGTTCTGGGCGTAGACCGACGAGCGGAGCGTGGAGAACGAGGCGAGGAAGTCGAACGTGAAGTGCGACGTGGCAGGCACTTCGGCGAGCACGCCCGTCACTTCGAGCGGGTGCTGCTCCTCGAACAGCAGCGTCTTGCCGACCGGATCGGCGTCGCCGAAGTAGCGCTGCGCCGCCGCCTCGGTGAGGACGACCGTGTTCGGCCGGTCGAGCGCGGTCGCGCGGTCGCCGCGCACGAGGGCGAAGTCGAACACGTCGAAGACGGTCGAGTCGGCGAAGAAGAACTTCGCCTCGTTGAAGGCGCGGGCCGGGCCGCCGGCGGGCTCGTACGAGAGCGCGAGCGTCGGGGCTTGGAGGTTGAAGAACCGCACGGCCGCCTCGACGAACTGCGGGTACGTCTCGGCGATCGCCGCGCCCACCGGGAGGGGGTTGCTCGCCGACTCCTCCGCGCCCTCGATGATCTCGACCATGCGGTAGATCCGGTCCGCCTTCGCGTGGTAGCGGTCGTAGCTCAGCTCGTCGCGCACGAAGAGCGCGATGAGTACGAAGCAGGCGAGCCCGACGGCGAGGCCGAATACGTTGATCGCCGCGTAGCCCTTCCAGCGGCGGAGATTCCGAACGGCGACCTTGAGGTAGTTCTTCAGCATGGACGGCGCGGCTACGTGGAGCAGAAGGCGACGAGCGGGCGGGTCTCCGCAGGGCGCTAATTTTTTAGCATGATGGCGGTACGGGACCTCGCCCTCGAAAGGTGCAGTCGGTGTTGCGAAAAGGGCGGGGGACGAAACGAAGCGCCTGCCTCGGTGCGCAGCGACGCGACGGAGTCGGCTGTGGCGAGGGCGGTGGACGCCCATGACGGCAGGGTTACGAGGAACCGGAAGGGAGAGTGGAGGTAGAATTTCGGCCTTTTTCTACCTCGCTTTTTATCATCACAGCCGCCCTCCGATGGCCCTCAGCATCAAGCATCCCGAGGCCGACCGCCTCGCGCGGGAGCTGGCCCGCACGACCGGCGAGAGCCTGACCGAAGCCGTCCTGACGGCGATCCGCGAGCGCCTCATCCGCGAGACCGGCTGGAGCCCCGACGGCGCGCGGGCCGAGATCGAACGGATCGTGGCTGAGCTCGCACAGGCCCCCATCCTCGACGACCGGACTCCCGACGAGATCATCGGGTACGACGAGCACGGGCTCCCGACCTGATGGTGATCGACACGTCGGCCCTCGTCGCCATCTTGCAGGACGAGCCAGAGAGGCGAGCCCTCACGGACGCCATCCTCACAGCCTCGTCTCCCCGCATGTCGGCGGCGACGCTCGTCGAGGCGGGGATCGTGATGCAGGGGCGGCATGGAGACGTGGGAAGTCGTGACCTCGATGTGCTCCTCTCGCAGACCCGCGTCGAGGTCGTCCCGCTGACGGCCGCGCACGCGGACTTTGCGCGCGACGCCTTCCGCCGCTTCGGCAAGGGGCGGCACCCGGCCGGGCTCAACTACGGCGACTGCTTCGCCTACGCGCTCGCCACGGCCCTCGCCGAGCCGCTGCTCTTCGTCGGCTCCGACTTCGACCAGACCGACGTGGCGGCGGCGGTGTATTGAGGGGGGCGTGGCTTATTCGTAGCGGAGGGCGTCCGTCGGGTTCTTCCGCGCCGCGCGCAGCGCCTGCCCGCTGACGGTGAGGAGGGCGACGACGAGCGCCCCTGCGCCCACGCCGAGGAACAGCACGGGCCCGACCTCGACGCGGTACGCGAAGGCATCGAGCCAGCGGTCCATCGCGAGCCACGCGAGCGGCGCAGCCACGGCCGCCGCGATCCCGACGAGCAGGAGGAAGTCTTTCGAGAGCAGCGCGACGAGGTCCGCCACGCCCGCGCCGAGCACCTTCCGCACGCCGATCTCTTTGGTCCGTCGCTCGGCCGCGTACGCGGCGAGCCCGAACAGCCCGAGGCACGCGATCACGACGCCGAAGAGCGCGAACGCCGCGATGATCGTCCCCGTGCGCCGCTCGGCGCGGTAGCGCGCGTCGAGGTCGTCGTCGAGGAACGCGGCCTCGAACGTGCGCTCGGGGTGGACCTCGGCGTAGGCCGCGCCGAGCGCCGCCATCGTCTGGGCCGCGTCGCCCGGCCGCACTTTGACGAAGGCGTACTGCGCGAGCGAGCCGATCTCGCCGGGCATCCGCGTCGAGCTGAAGATCGCGGGCTCGATCTCGTACTGGAACGGCGCGGCGTGGAAGTCGCGCGCGACGCCGACGACGGTCCCGCGATGGTCCATGTACGTCTTCTCGTTCTCGTAGTAGTACATCCGGAGCTCGCGGCCGAGCGCCTCCTCCGGCGTCCAGCCCTGCGCCGCCGCGAACGACGCGTTGACTACGAGCGCCCGCCCGTCGAACGCGCTGTTGCCGAAGTTCTCCGGCCGCTCCGTCGCCGTGCCGAGGTCGGCCGCGTCGTCGGAGAACGCGCGCCCGGCGAGGAGGTCGATCTCGAACAGGTCGAAGTAGCCGGGGCCGACCTGCTGGTGGCTGAGGCGGTCACCCTCGCCGTCGATCTGCTCGACGGGGGTGTACGGCGGGAACTCGACCTGGGGCGAGCCGCCGAAGCCGAAGCCGGGCGCCCGCTGCGACACCGTCACGCCGACGACGTTCGGGTCCTGCGCCAGCCGCGCGGCGAGCACGTCGAGGTCGGCCCCTTTGCGCTGGATCACGACGACGTGGTCTTCCTCGAATCCGAGGTCGGCCGTCTGCAAAAACTGGAGTTGCTGCCACGCGATCGCGGTCGCGGCGAGGAGCGCGATGGAGAGCGTGAACTGGAAGAGCACGAGGCCCTGGCGGAGCCGCGCGCCTCCGCGCCCGCCGCTGCGCCCGCCGGCGAGCACGTGCGCCGGGCGGAACCGCGAGAGGTAGAGCGCGGGGTAGCTCCCGGCCAGCAGCCCCGTCGCGAGCGTCGTCCCGAGCACCCAGCCCCACAGCCCGACGTCGCCGACGCCGAAGGTCAGCGTGCGCCCGGCGAGGTCGCTGAAGAACGGGAGGAGGAACTGGGCCAGCCCGAGCGCGAGGGCGAGCGCGCCGAGGCTCAGCACGAGCGACTCGCCGAAGAACTGCGCGACGAGCTGCCCCCGCCGCGCGCCGACCGTCTTCCGCACGCCGACCTCCTTGGCGCGCTCGGTCGCCCGCGCCGTGGCGAGGTTCATGAAGTTGACGCACGCGAGCAGGAGCACGAAGACCGCGATGAGCGAGAACACCGCGACGGTCGTCGCGTCGCCGCCCGCTTGCCACTCGCCGCCGAGGGCGGAGCGGAGGTGGATGTCGGGGAGCGGCTGGAGCGCGGGGACGTAGAGCGCCGCCTCGGCGGGCTCGCGGTGGCGGGCGATGAAGGCCGGCAGCTCGGCGGCGACGGCCTCGGCCGAGGCGGCGGCACGGAGCTTGACGTAGGTGTAGGCGTTCGGCCACCAGTAGCTCGTGAACGCGCTCTCGGCCGAGCCCCACTGCTCCAGCTTGAACGTGTCGAGCGAGGTCATGAGCCCGAACGGGAGGTGCGACGTGGCCGGCGGGTCTTCGAGCACGCCGCCCACCGTCAGCGCGCGATCACTCACCCAGATCTGCCGCCCGACGGGATCGGCGTCGCCGAAGTATTTCTCCGCCGTCGTCTCCGTGAGGAGCACGGTGTCGGGCGTGTCGAGCGCCGCCGCGTCGCCCGTGACGAGCGGCAGCGTGAGCACGTCGAAGACGGACGGGTCGGCGTAGACGAAGCGCGATTCCTCGAAGCTGCGCCGCTCTTTCCCGTCGCGGAGCTCGACGAGCGTGGTGCTGCGGACGAGTCGGGCGAGCGCCTCGATCTGCGGGAAGTCCTCGCGCAGCGCGTTCCCCATCGCCCCGCCGACCCACGCCATCCCCTCGGACCCGTCGGCGCTCGTGTGCTGGACGACGCGGTAGACCCGCTCGGCGTCGGCGTGGTGCTCGTCGTAGCTCAGCTCGTGGCGGACGTAGAGCCCGATCAGCAGGCAGCACGCGAGGCCGAGCGCGAGGCCGAAGAGGTTGATGAACGCGTAGCCTTTGCGGCGGCGGAGGCTGCGGAGGGCGACGATGAGGTAGTTCTTAAGCATCGGGAAGGGAGCGGGGTTTCTAGGGCCGGCTGGCCGGGCGCTTATTCGTGACGGAGCGAGCGGACGGGGTCGGCCGTGGCGGCGCGGAGGGTGTGGACGCTGACCGTCGCGAGCGCGATTACGAGGGCCGCGGCACCGGCGAGCGCGAAGGGCAGCGCGCCGAGGTCGAGGCGGTAGGCGAAGCTGTCGAGCCAGCGGTCCATCCCGAACCACACCACCGGCACGGCGACGACGAACGCAACGCCGACGAGGGCGAGCACGTCCTTCGTGAGGAGGACGACGACGTTCTGCGCGCTCGCGCCGAGCACTTTGCGGATGCCGATCTCCTTCGTCCGCTGCTGCACGGCGTAGGCGGCGAGCCCGAACAGCCCGAGGCACGCGATGAAGATGGCGAGCCCGGCGAGGATGCCGAACACCTGCCCGAACCGGCGTTCAGCGGCGTACTGCGCACCGAACGCTTCGTCGAGGAATCGGGCCGTGAACGGACGCTGCGGCGCGACGTCGGCCCAGATGGCTTCCAACTCGTCGAGCGTGCGCGGCAGGTCTGCCGTGCCGACGCGCAGCGTGATCACGCTCTGGAACAGGTCCGTCACGACGATCCCGACGGGCTCGACGGCCTGCTGCACGCCGCGCGTGTGGAAGTCCCGGACGACGCCGACGACCTGACCGTTATAGCCCCAGAACGACGCTTTTTTGCCCAGCACGGCCTCGTTCGAGGGGAAGCCGGCCTCGCGTACGGCCGTCTCGTTGAGCACGTAGGCCGCGAGCGAGTCGGAGATCAACTCGGGTCCCGGGGCACGCCCGGCGACGAGCTGGATCCCGAACAGGTCGACGAACGCGTCGTCCACGAGATAGGGCTCGATGTTGAAGTCGCGCACCCCGCCTTCCGGCCGTTCGATCTCGCCACCTGCGCTCGGGTGGAACCCCGTGGGCGTCGTGAGGGACGACGTGACGCCGATGACGTTGGGGTGCTCGGCGAACCGCTGCTTGATCGCGTCGAGGCGTTCCTGCACGTTCGTGTCGCCGCCGAACTCGATAGCGAGCAACTGGCCGGTCTCGTCGGAGCCCGCGTCGAAGCCCAGGCTGCGGCTCTGCATGTAGTCGAGCTGGCCGAAGACAATCGCCGTCGCAGCGATGAGGGCGACGGAGATCGCAAACTGGAGCACGACGAGGCTCTGCCGCAGCGCGACGCCCTGCCGACCCGTCGAGAACCGACCTTTCAGCACGGCGGCGGGCTCGAACCCGCTCAGCATGAGCGCCGGATACGCCCCGGCGAGGAGGCCCGCCACGAGCGCGACGCCGACGAAACCGGGGCCGCCCCACCCGAGATCGCCTAGCGCGAGGCTCTTCTCAGTGAGCGTGTTGAAGGCGGGCAGCGCGAGCTGGACGAGGCTGAGCGCGACCGCGAGCGCGACACCGCTCAGGAGGACGGCCTCGGCGAGGAACTGTGCGCCGAGCTGGCCCCGCTGCGCGCCGAGCGTCTTCCGCACGCCGACCTCTTTCGCGCGGTCGAGGCTCCGGGCCGTGGCGAGGTTCGTGAAGTTGACGCACGCGATCAAGAGCACGAAGAGGGCCACGGCGCTGAAGATCCGCAACGCGCCGAGGTCGCCGCGTGCCCATTCCGGACTTCGGTCGGAGCGGAGGTAGACATCGGTGAGGCGCTCGGGCCGGAATGCGAACGTGTTGCCCTGCGCCGCCATCTCCTCGCCTGCCCGGCGCTCGGCAAACTCGGGGAGCTTGGCCTCGAAAGCGGCGAAGTCAGCACCAGAGCGGAGGAGGGCATAGGTCTGGAAATTGACCGAGAACCAGTTCCGGTACCACCAGCCGGGGTCGCTCGCCGTCGAGAGGGAGACGACGGCGTCGAGGCGGAGGTGGGACTGCGGCGGCGGGTCGGCCATGACCCCGGTGACGGTTATGGGCTGGTCGCGGTCGAGCAGCGTCTGTCCGATGGGTTCGGCCTCCCCGAAGTATTTCCGGGCGAGCGATTCGGAGAGCACGGCCTGGCCGGGCGCGTCGAGCACGGTGGCGGGGTCGCCGCTCAGGAGGCGGAAGCCGTCGAAGACCAGGAAGAAGGTCGAGTCCACATAGGCCACGTTCGTCTCTTGGAGCACCGCATCATCGACGCGCACGACGAAGTCCCCGCCGATGACGCGGACGGCGTGCTCGACCTCGGGCAGGTCCGCTTCGAGTGCGGGTGCGAGGAGGCCCTGCGAGTTGACGTACTTCCGGACTTCGCCCTCCATTTCGAAGTCGGTACCGATGCGTACGATGCGGTCAGCATTGGGGTGGAAGCGGTCGTAGCTCAGCTCGTCGCGGACGAAGAGGAAGACGAGCACGCAGCACGCGAGGCCGACGGCGAGGCCGAGCACGTTGAGCGCCGCGTACGCCCGGTTGCGGCGGAGGCTGCGGAGCGTGACGACGAGGAAGTTCTTGAGCATGGAAGTGGAGATGGAGGTAGGGACGACCGGACGGTCGCCCTCACTCGTACCGGAGCGACTTCACGGGGTCGGCGTGCGCGGCGCGGAGGGCGTGGACGCCGACGGTGACGAGGGCGATCAGCAGCACCACGCCGCCGGCGAGGGCCAGTGGGAGCCAGCCGACGTCGATCCGGTAGGCGAAGCCGTCGAGCCAGCGCGACATGCCGAGCACGACGACCGGCACCGCGATCACGACGCCGAGGCCGACGAGGGCGACGGCGCTCCGGCTGAGCAGGGCCACGATCTGCACGACCGACGCGCCGAGCACCTTCCGCACGCCGATCTCTTTCCGCCGCGTGGCGGTGGCGTGCGCGGCGAGGCCGAACAGCCCGAGGCAGGCGATCACGATGGCGAGCCCGGCGAAGACGCCGAACAGCCGCCCGAAACGCTGCTCGCCGACGTACTGCGCGGCGAAGTCCTCGTCGAGGAACGAGTACGTGAAGGGGCGCGAGGGCACGAGGTCGGCCCAGAGCGTTTCCAGACGGGCGAGCGTCGCGGTCAACCCGGCGGTCTCGACGCGCAGCGTGAGCACGTTCGGGGGGATCACGTCGGCGTCGCTCGCCGCCAGCACGAGGGGCTCGACGGCCCGCTGGAGGCCCTCAATGTGGACGTCGCGGACCACCCCGACGACCTCGCCCTCCATCCCCCAGAACGCAGCGGGCTTGCCCAGCACCGCCTCCGGGGAGGCATATCCTGCCTCGCGGACGGCCGTCTCGCTCAGCACGTACTCGCGCCGGGCGTCCGGCGGCGTCGCCTCCGGCGTGCGCCCCGCCACCAAGGCCAGCCCGTACACGCCGATGTAGGACGTGTCGGTGAGGACGATCACGGCGCTCATCTCGTCGCCCGGCCCGTCCGGGGCCTCGACGGTGCCGTCGGCGGCGTACGTCCCGAAGGTAGGGGCCGAGATCGACGCCGTCATCCCGGCGACGCCCGGCGCGGTGAGCAGCCGCGCCCGAAGCTCGGGAAGCTGCCTCACGACCGTCGAGTCGCCCATGATCGGCAGGACGAGGAGCTGTGTGGCGTCGCCGCCGAGGTCCATTCCGAGGTCCTGCGCCTGCATGTAGCGGAGCTGCGAGAACACGATCCCCGTCGCCGCGATCAGCGCCACCGAGATCCCGAACTGCACGACGACGAGGCCCTGGCGCAGCGCCTGCCCCCGCTGCCCGGACGCGAACCGGCCCTTGAGCACCTCGGCGGGCCGGAACCCGCTCAGCACGAACGCCGGGTACGCCCCGGCACACAGCCCGGTGGCGCCCGCGAGTGCGACGATCCCGATCCACCCCGCCCCGAGATCGAGCAGCGTCAGCGGCTTATCCGACAGCTCCCGGAAGGCGGGCAGCGCGAGCTGGACCAGCCCGACGGCCAGCCCGGTCGCCGCGAGGCTCAGCACGACGGCCTCGGCGAGGAACTGGGCCGCCAGCCCGCTGCGCCTCGCCCCGAGCGACTTGCGGACGCCTACCTCGCGGGCGCGGTCCAGCGAGCGCGCCGTGGCGAGGTTGGTGAAGTTGACGGCCGCGACGAGGAGCACGAAGAGGGCCACGAGCGCCAGAATGCGGAGCGTCGCGCCGTTCCCGAACGTGCCCATCCCCCGCTCGGCGGTCAGGTACAGCGTTTCGAGGGGCCGCGCGTGCAGGACGAGCCCGGTCCCTTCTTCCTGCATGGCGTCGCCGGCCTCGGCCTCGATGAACGCGGGCAGCTTGGCCTCAAACTCGTTCACGGGGACGCCCTCGCGGAGCAGCGCGTAGGTCCCGAACATGACCGCGAACCAGTTGCCATAGAACCAGCCGGGGTCCTCGGCCGTCGCGAGCGAGATCAGCCCATCGAACTGGAGGTGCGACTGCCGGGGCACGTCGGCCATGACGCCTGTGACGGTGAGCACGCGGTCGGTCCACTCGACCGTCTGGCCGTGGGCGGGCGCATCGCCGAAGAGCGTCGCCGCGAGCGTCTCGGTGAGGACGATGCTGCCCGGCTCGGCGAGCGCGGTCGCCGGGTCGCCCGAGCGGAGCGGGAACGTGAACACGTCGAACACCTCGGGGTCGACCAGGAAGAGCCGGTCCGTCTGGAATGGCTCGCCGCCTGCGCGGAGCACCCGGTCGGCCTGCATGATCCGCACGGCGGCCTCCACCTCAGGCATGGACGCCGCGATCGTTGGGGCGAGGATGCCCGGCGTGTTGCCCGCCGGCTCCACCTCGCCGTTCGTTACGAAGTCAATGTCGATGCGGGCGATGCGGTCGGCGCGCTCGTGGAAGGCGTCGACGCCGCGCTCGTCCTGGACGTAGAGCGCGATCATGATGACGCACGCCATCCCGAGTGCGAGCCCGGCGACGTTGAGCAGCGCGAAGCCCCGGTTGCGGCGGAGCGTGCGGAGCGCAACGGTGAGGTAGTTCTTCAGCATGGCGGAGGGGGTGTCGTGGGGCGGCTGCTTCGTAGGGCGATGCGTCGTAGGGCAACCGTCCGGTCGCCCCTACTCGCTCTGCGTGTGCGGGAGGGCGTACTCCTTCTCCATGAAGTGCTCGCTCACGACGTGCCCGTCGAAGAGGTTGATCACGCGGTGGGCGAACTCGGCGTCGGCCGGGGAGTGCGTCACCATCACGATCGTCGCGCCGGCCTCGTTGAGCTCGGAGAGCAGCTTCATCACCTCGTCGCCGTTCGTCGAGTCGAGGTTACCCGTCGGCTCGTCAGCGAGGATGAGCTGCGGGCTGGCGACGACGGCGCGGGCGATCGCGACGCGCTGCTGCTGGCCGCCGGAGAGCTGCTGCGGGAAGTGGTCCCGCCGGTGCGCCATCCCGACGCGGTCGAGCGCCGCCTCGGTCCGCTCCTTCCGCTCGGCCGACGAGAGCGAGAGGTAGAGGAGGGGGAGCTCGACGTTTTCGTACACCGTCAGTTCATCGATCAGGTTGAAGCTCTGGAAGACGAAGCCGAGCGTGCCGCGCCGGAGGTCGGCCCGCTTGCGCTCGTTGTAGTTCGAGACGTCGGTGCCGTCGAAGACGAAGAGGCCGCCGCTGGGCTGGTCGAGCAGGCCGAGGATGTTGAGGAGCGTCGACTTCCCGCAGCCCGACGGCCCCATGATCGCGACGAAGTCGCCGGTCTTGATCTCGACGGTGACGTTGTTGAGCGCCGTCGTCTCGACCTCGTCGGTGGTGTAGACCTTGCGGAGGTTCTCCGTCCGGATGAGCGGTTGGCGGTTGGTGATGTCAACGTTGGTCATGGGGGCGGGGGCTACGGGTGGAAGCGGGGATGTTATTTGAGTACGAGACGGTCGGCGTCGCCGAAGGTGTCATAGCCCGAGGTGACGACGCGGTCGCCGGGCTGGAGCCCTTCGGCGACTTCGAAGAACTGCGGGTTCTGGCGGCCGAGGCGGATCGGCTGGCGGACGGCCTCGCTGCCGTCCTCGTCGAGGACGTAGACCCAGTTGCCGCCCGTCGTGGTGAAGAAGCCGCCGCGGGCGAGGAGGAGCGCGTCGGTCGAGTCGCCGAGCTCGAGGCGGATGCGGAGGCTCTGGCCGCGCCGCACGTCGGGCACCGCCGCGCCGTCGGTGAACTCCATGTCCACCTCGAAGCGGCCGTCGCGGACCTCGGGGAAGACCTTCGTCACGACGAGGCCGTAGTCGCGCCCGGCGATCGTCGTCTGCCCGGTCTGGCCGGGTGCGACGCGGGCGATGTAGTGCTCGTCGATCGGCACGCGGACCTTGACGCCGTCGAGGTCGTCGATCTGCCCGAGCCGGATGCCGGCGGGCTTCGACGCGCCGACCTCGGCGTCGAGCGCGGTGAGCTGCCCGGCAATCGGGGCGCGGACGATGAGGTTGTCCGTCGTCGTCTGGACGAGGGCGAGGTTCTGCTGGAGGCGGGCGAGCTGGCCGTCCATCTGCTGGAGCTGGAGCGACCGCGCGAGCGAGTCCTGCCGGTAGCCCTGGCGCGTGAGCGCGAGCCGCCGCTGCGTGTACTCGTACTCGTCGCGGACCTGCTCGAACTCCTGCTCGGCGATGACGCGGCGCTCAAAGAGCTCGCGGTTGCGCTCGTACTCGCGACGGAGGCGCGTGATGTCGTATTCGAGCTGGGTGAGCTGCTGGCGGAGGTTCAGCTCGTTCTGGTCGAGCGCGAGGCGGGTGTTGCGGATGTTGTTGATCTGCTCGGCGAGCTGCGCCTCGTTGCCGAGCGTCTGCAGCGTGAGCTGGTCGTTCGAGAGCCGCAGCAGCGGTTGCCCGGCCGCGACGACGGCGCCCTCCTCGACGTACTTCTCCTCGACCTGCCCGCCGACGACGGCGTCGAGATAGATCGTCCGCAACGGGAGGACGTTGCCGGTGACGGAGACGTACTCCTGGAACGTCCCGCGCTCAACGGTCGAGATCGTGAGGCGGTCGGCTTCGACGTTGAGCCGCCGCCCGCCCGTCTGCCCTAGGAGGGCCCACGCGATGAGCCCGATGAACAGCACGATGCCGACGATGAGCGCGATCCGCTTCGGCGGCCACTTCGGCTTCTCGACGCGCCGGTCCATGCCTTCGCCGCCGCCGGTGCCCGAGAGCGTGCCGGCTGGCTGCGAGAGGATGCCGTTCTTCGACCCGTGGGCCGTGGGCGGCGAAGGGTGGGTTTTCTTTTCGATCATGAGGCGCGGGAGGACGAGGGCGTCGGGTACGTGTCGGCGAGTGCAACGGGTATGCCAGCCCGTCACACCATGCAAAGTCGAGGGGACGACGCTATTTTCACTGCCGAAGTGTGCGCTGACGCACACCCACCGTGCGCCAGCGCACAGCCCGTACCCCCCGTTCGCGGACCCATCGCTACGCTCAGGGGTCCGCGAACTGTCCCCCTTGAGAAGGGGGACAGACATACGAAGCCAGAAGTGAGCGCAGCGAGCGACTGCGAACGTGTCGGGGGGTCCGATACCCTCCACTGTCCACTAACCCCCGCCCCATGCCCCTCGGCCACGTCCTCGTCATCGACGACAACGAAGACGTCCTCACGGCCGTCCGCCTCCTCCTCGGCGGGCGCGACTTCGAGGTCACGACGGCGACCTCGCCCGACGCCCTCCCGGCGCTCCTGCGCGAGGGCCGCTTCGACGCGATCCTGCTCGACATGAACTTCCAGCGCGACGCGTCCTCCGGCAAAGAGGGGCTCCACTGGCTCGACCGGATCCTGACGTACGACCCCGCCGCCGCCGTCGTGATGATTACGGCCTACGGCGACGTGGACCTCGCGGTCCGTGCGATGAAGCGCGGCGCGCTCGACTTCGTGACGAAGCCGTGGCAGAACGAGAAGCTCGTCGCCACGATCTCGACGGCGATGCGGCTGCGGCGCACCCGCGACGAGGCCGACCGCCTCCGCGCCCAGCGCGACGCCCTCGGCGAAGACCTCGACGGCAAGCTCGGCGAGATCGTCGGGCAGAGCCCGGCCATGCAGCGCGTCTTCGAGACCGTCCGCAAGGTCGCGCCGACGGACGCGAACGTGCTCGTGCTCGGCGAGAACGGGACGGGGAAAGAGCTCGTTGCGCGGGCTCTCCACCGCCTCAGCGCCCGCGCCGACGAAGTCTTCGTCGCCGTCGATCTCGGCTCGCTCTCCGAGAGCCTGTTCGAGAGCGAGCTGTTCGGCTACGTCAAAGGCGCGTTCACCGGGGCCGACGAGGACCGGGCGGGCCGCTTCGAGGTCGCCCACGGCGGGACGCTGTTCCTCGATGAGATCGGCAACATCCCGCCGGTCCAGCAGCAGAAGCTGCTCACCGTGCTCCAGAACCGCGAGGTCTGCCGCGTCGGCTCGACGGCGGCGCGGCCCGTCGACATCCGCCTCGTCTCGGCGACGAACCGGCCGATCTACGAGTCCGTGAAGGACCGCACGTTTCGGCAGGACCTGCTCTACCGGATCAACACGGTCGAGATTCGGCTGCCGCCCTTGCGCGAGCGCGACGGCGACCTCCGGCTGCTGGCCGAGCACTTCGTCGGGGTCTACGCGCGGAAGTACGCCAAGACCGTCACCGGGCTCTCCGAGAGCGCCATCGAAAAGATGGAGAGCTACACGTGGCCCGGCAACGTCCGCGAGTTGCAGCACACCGTCGAGCGCGCTGTGATCCTCTCCGACGGCTCGACGCTCCAGCCCTCGGACCTCCTCTTCTCCGCCCCGTCGGACGACACGCTCGACGCCGAGCGCGGCGAGGCGATGCTGGAATTAGAGACGTTCGACCTCGAACGGGTGGAGCGCGAGGTGATCCGCAAGGCGCTCTCGAAGCACGGCGGCAACATCAGCCGCGCCGCCGAGGCGCTCGGGCTGACGCGGAAGTCGCTCTACCGCCGCATCGAGAAATACGGCCTATGAGTCGGGCGTCGAGGGTCGGGTGTCGAGCGGCACTCCGCCGGTCTGCGGACTCTGGACCCTCGACGCCCGACCCTCGACTCTAGTCCCATGATTAAACGCCTGCTCCGGCGCTATCGCATCCAACTGCTCCTCCGCCTCGCGGCGATCGTCGCGACGGTGGGGGCGGTCCTGGGGCTGCTCGTCGTCGGAGGGACGGCGTGGATCGCCCCGGCGCTGCTCGTCGGGCTCTTCGCTGCGGTGCAGGTGGCGGCGCTCATCCGCTACACCGAGCGGACGCCGCGCGACCTCCTCCGCTTCCTCGAAGCGATCCGCTACGACGACCTCTCGCTCGGCGTCAGCGCGCAGGGGCGCGGGCCGATGTTCGAGGCCATCGCCGACCGCTTCGCCGAGGTGTCCGAGGCGTTTCAGCAGGTCCGTGCCGAGCGCGAGGAGCAGGCGCACTACCTCCAGACCGTCGTGCGGCACGTCGGCGTCGCGCTGATCGCGTTCCGCGACGGGGGCGAGGTGGCGCTGCTGAACACGGCGGCGAAGCGACTGCTCGGGCTGCCCCGGCTGCGCCACATCGGCGGGCTCGGGGCGCTGAGCCCGCGCCTCGCCGAGACGCTCCCCGCGCTCCGCTCCGGCGAGCGCGCCCTCGTCCGCGTCGAGCACGGGGATCGGACGTTCGACCTCGCGGTGCACGCGACGCACTTCCGCCTCGCGGGCGAGCCGCACACGCTCGTCTCGTTGCAAGACATCCGGAGCGAGCTCGAAGAGCGCGAGATGGAGGCGTGGCAGTCGCTCACGCGCGTGCTCACGCACGAGATCGTCAACTCCGTCGCGCCGATCGCCTCGCTCGCTGGGACGGCGAACCAACTCCTCCACCGCGACGACGTCGGCGACAGCGCGGGGCTGCCCGACGCCCGCGAAGCGCTGCAAACGATCGAGCGCCGCAGCCAGGGGCTCATCCACTTCGTCGAGTCGTACCGGAGCCTCACCAAGATCCCGAAGCCGACGTTCGCGCTCTTCCCCGTCGCCGACCTTTTCGGGAACGTGCAGACGTTGCTACGGACGAGCCTCGCCGAGCAGGGCGTCGCGCTCACCGTCGAGATCGACCCGCCGACGCTGGAGTTGGCCGCCGACGAGGAGCTGATCGAGCAAGTCCTCATCAACCTGCTGCTCAACGCGATGCAGGCGCTGGAGGGGCAGCCCGAGGCGCGGATCACGCTGCGCGGGCGGATCGGCGAGGCGGGGCGGCCGGTCGTGGAGGTGCGGGACAACGGGCCGGGGATCCTGCCCGAAGTCCGCGAGCGGATCTTCGTCCCGTTCTTCACGACGAAGCAGACGGGCAGCGGGATCGGGCTGAGCCTGAGCCGGCAGATCTTACGGCTCCACGGCGGCACGCTGACCGTCCGTTCCACGCCCGGCGTCGAGACCGTCTTCGCGATGCGATTCTGAGCCGGAGGCGCAGGGCTCGGAACTATGTGGGCGTGTTTTCTTATTCTCTAACACGTCAGCACCTCTCTCTTCTCGATGCGCCTCCCGTTCCGATGCGCTCTGATCTCAACGTCGTCCTGTTTCTCGTCGTCCTCGGGCTCGCGCTCGGCGTGGGCGTGTTCACCTTCGGCTACGCGAAGGGCGCGTCGTACCTCACGAACGACCCCGAGGCGTGCGCCAACTGCCACGTGATGGACGCGCACTTCGACTCGTGGGTGAAGTCGAGCCACCGCGCCGTCGCCGTCTGCAACGACTGCCACACGCCGTCCGGCCTCATCCCGAAGTACCTCACGAAGGCCTCGAACGGCTTCTGGCATTCGTTCGCGTTCACCACAGGCGATTTCCCCGACCCGCTTCGGATCAAGGAGCACAACCTCGAGATCGCCGAGGACGCATGCACGAAGTGCCACGCGGACATCGTGGCGACGGTGGCGCCGGGCCCGCACGCCGGCGTGGCCTCCGGCGCCGAGCGGCTGGCCGAGGGCACGACCTGCACCCGCTGCCACAATACCGTCGGCCACTGGGTCCGCTAACCCCTCCCTACCACGTCTGATCTCCCGCTGCCATGGCTGAGCCCGTTCCCCCTCGCGACGACCGCCCCCAGGATGACCATCGCGGTTGGCGCCGCTGGCGCTGGCCCCTGCTCATCGGCATCGTCGCGCTCGCGACGGTCGGGCTGCTGGCGCTGCTGACGAACATCTTCGAGCGGCAGCAGGAGGCGCGCACGCCGTTCCAGCGCGTCGTCGAACTCACGGATACCACCACGAACCCGGCGACGTGGGGGCTCAACTTCCCGCTCCAGTACGAGCTCTACCTCCGCACCGTGGATATGACGCGGACGCGCTACGGCGGCAGCGAGGCGATCCCGAAGCAGCCGCTCGAGGTCGACCCGCGTGAGGTGGTGGCGCACTCCCGACTCGTGGAGGACCCGCGCCTACGCGAGTTCTGGGCCGGCTACGCCTTCGCCGAAGACTTCCGCGAGGAGCGCGGCCACGCCTACATGTTCATCGACCAGCGGTTCACGCAGCGGCAGATCGTGGCGCAGCAGCCGGGCACGTGCATCAACTGCCACGCCTCGACCTATACGGCTTACCTCGAACTCGGTGACGGCGACATCATGGAGGGCTTCGAGCGGATCAACCAGCTGCCCTACCAAGAGGCGGCCGAACTCGTCGAGCACCCGGTCTCGTGCATCGACTGCCACGACCCGGAGACCCTGGAGCTGCGCGTGACGCGCCCCGCCTTCATCAACGGCATCCGCGAGCTCAAAGCCTCGCAGGGCGTCGAGGACTTCGACGTGAACGAGGACGCGACGCGGCTGGAGATGCGGACCTACGTCTGCGGCCAGTGCCACGTCGAGTATTACTTCGACGGGCCGGAGAAGCGGCTGACCTACCCCTGGAGCAAGGGCCTGACCGCGGACAGCATCCTCGCCTACTACGAGGAGAACGGGCACAAGGACTGGACGCATGCCATCAGCGGGACCTCCGCCCTCAAAGCGCAGCACCCGGAGTTCGAGCTCTACAACCAGGGCATCCACGCCCGTTCCGGCGTGACGTGCGCGGACTGCCACATGCCCTACATCCGCGAGGGCGCGATGAAGGTCAGCGATCACTGGGTCCGCAGCCCGCTGCTCAACCTCAACAACGCCTGCCAGACCTGCCACCGCTGGTCCGAGGAGGAACTCGCCCAACGGGTCCACACGATCCAGGACCGCACCTACGAGATGCGCAACACCGCCATCGACGCGACGCTCCAGCTCACGAAGCAGATCGCCGCCGCCGTCGAGGTGGGCGCGCCTGCGGCCGACATCGAGGCGGCGCGGACCTACCAGCGCGGCGCCCAGTTCCTCGCCGACTTCATCGAGGCCGAGAACTCGATGGGCTTCCACGCCGACCAGGAGGCGATGCGCATCCTCGCCAAGTCGATCAACTTAGCCCGGCTCGGGCAAGTCGCCCTGAGCGGCGTCCCGGTGCCGCCTACGGCGCCCGCGCTACCCGCGCCGCCGCAGACGGTCTCACCGCTGGCCGCGCGGACGATCAGCACGAACTAGCGCGGCTCCGGCGAGGGCCGGCGCGTCAGTGGTGCCCACCCTCGTGGTTCATCTCGTGCTCGTCGTGCTTCATCTCGCCGTGGTCCATTCCCTCGTGCTTCATCTCGCCGTGGTCCATTCCCTCGCGCTGCATGTCGCCGTGGTCCATGCCGTGGTGCATCGGGTGCTCGACGCCGGACGGGTAGCGGCCGAGCGGGATCACGGCCTGCACCGCGCCCGTCGTCGCGTCGAGCACGGTGACGTTGCCGAAGGCGTCGTTGGGGAGCGGCGTGCGGACGCCGTCGGCGTCGGGCTCACCGAGGAAGTTGAACGGCGGCATCCACGTCCCTTGCAGGTTCGAGCTCGACACGAAGAACGCGCCCTCGTAGGTCGGAGCCGGGGAGTGCGGCATCGAGATCGGGCCGTTGGCGTCCGCGTTCTCCGCCGTCAGCCGGACCTCGCCGGCGGGCACGTCGATGAGCGTGACGCTGTTGCCTGCGCGGTTGGGGACGAGGAGCGTGCGCCCGTCGCTGTCGAGGTGGCCGTGCCACGCCCGCGCGCCGGTCGGCACGGTACCGTTGAGCGTGAGCGCGCCGTCGTCGCCGAGCGTGAAGAAGAGGACTTCGCTCGTGCCGCCGCTATTCGAGGTCAGCGTGGCCGTGCGGCCGTCGGGCAGGAGGCTGAAGTGGACGAGCTCACGGTTCGTCGGGCCGAGCGGCGTCTGCGCGACGAGGTCGCCCGAGGCGGCGTCGACCACGAGCGCGTCGCGCCCACTGAGCGGGGCGGTGAGGAGGTACCGACCGCCGGGCGTGAGCGCGAGGGCGTGCGGGATGTCGAAGGCCGGGAGCGGAATCTCCTCGGCGAAGTCCATCGTCTGCGCGTCGAACACGCCGAGGCCGTACGTGCTACCGCTCGACAGCGTAGAACGGCCGACGTAGAGCCGGTCCGCATCGCCGTCAAGCGCCATCATGCCGGGCGTCGTGAAGCCGCCGGGCGCGGACGCAGCGAGGAGGTAAGCCGGGTCTGAGGGGTCCAGCGAGAGGTCCATCGAGAGCTTGGCGACGGCGCCCGCGCTGATGAGCGAGACGAACCACGCGCTGTCGTCGGGCGCGAAGACGATGTGGTGCGGACCGTAGGGCGCGCTCGGGAGCCCGTGGTCGTCGAGGTAGACGCGGCGGATGACGCGGCGGCGGGCGGCGTCGATGAGGGCGACGTGGTTCTCGCCCTGCACGGCGGCGAAGAGGACGTGCTCGGCGTCGGCGTACGGCACGGCCCCGTCGTCGTCGCGGGCACCGGCTTCGATCCACCGCTTGAGGAACGCGAGCTCGTCGGGCCGAAGCGTGCGGAGGTTCGGGTACGGGATCGCCGTCGCCGCGTCGAGGTCTTCGACGAAGCGGACGAGGTCGCTGCCCTCGGCGTCGAACGGGACGATCGTCGCGCCCGCGTCGCTCGCGAAGAGGGCATCCCACGCGTACGCCTCGGCCGCGCCGAAGCCGAACACGTCGCGCTCGGCGAGGAGCGGTTGGACGTGGGCGCTGAAGCCGAGGCCGCGCACGGCGCCGTAGTCGGCCGGGAGGGGTTGGGCGAGGCCGGGAACGGTCGCGGCGAAGAGCAGAAGTGCGAGCGGGAGGAGGCGGAGCACGGGCATCGAGAAAAGGGACGAACGGCGGAGGACGGCGAAGCGGAACGAAGGTACAACGTCCCGCCCCGCTCGAACGTACGGCGCGCCGTCAGGCTCCGTTGTCGTCCACCGGTCAGACGAACTCCGCGACGGCCTTTTCGGCGCGCTTGGCCGCGCGGAGGCCACGGGCGAGATCGGCCCACAGGTCGTCGGCGTCTTCGAGCCCGACGGAGATGCGGAGGAGGCCGTCGGTGATGCCGCTCGCAGCGCGGGCGTCGGCGTCGACGACGCGGTGCGTGAGCCCGGCCGGATGCTGGATGAGCGTGTCCGTCGAGCCGAGGCTGACGGCGGGCGTCATCAGTCGGACCGCGCGGAGGAGCGCCGTCGCCGCGTCGTGCCCACCCGCGACCTCGAAGGCGAGGATCGCGCCGGGCCCGCTCATCTGCCGGCCGATGAGGCGGAGCGGGTCGCCGCCGTCGAGGCCGGGGTAGTGCACGGCCGTCACGGCGTCGTGCGCGGCGAGGCGTTCGGCGAGGGTTTGGGCCGTCGCCTGTGCCCGCTCGACGCGGAGCGGGAGCGTCGGGAGGCCGCGGTGGAGGAGGTATGCCGCGAGCGGGTGGAGGAGCGCGCCCGTGACGACGCGGACCTGCCGCAGCCGCCGCGCCCACGCCTCGCTCGTCGCCACGACGCCGGCGATCACGTCGCCGTGGCCGCCGAGGAATTTCGTCGCGCTGTGGAGCACGAGCGCCGCGCCGTGGTCGAGCGGGCGCTGCAGCACGGGCGTCGCGAACGTCGAGTCCACGAGCACGGGCACCCCGCCCGCCTGCGTCACGACGGCCTCGATATCGACGAGCCGGAGCGTCGGGTTCGCCGGCGTCTCGATCACGACGAGCGATGTGTCGGGCCGGATCGCCTCGCCCACCGCGTCGGCCGTCGTCCACGTCACGTCGAGGCCGAGGAGGCCGCTGCTCAGGAGGTGGTCCGACGTGCCGTAGAGCGGGCGGATGCCGACGACGTGCTCGCCGTCCTGCCGCGCGGCGAGGAGCACGGCCGTGAGCGCGGCCATCCCCGAGCCGAAGGCGACCGCCGCCTCGGCCCCTTCGAGCGCCGCGAGCGCTTCCTCGAACCGCCCGACGGTCGGGTTGTAGAGCCGGGCGTAGACCGGGTTCGCGGCCTCGCGGTCGCCGGAGACGAGCGCGTCGAGGCTGTCCGTGGCCGCGTCGAGATCGGCGAAGGGGTACGTCGTCGAGAGGTCGAGCGGCGGGGCGTGGACGCCGAGCGCGGCGAGGTCGGAGCGGCCGGCGTGGACGGCGCGGGTGGCGAAACGTTCGGAGCGGAGTTCCATCGGGGGAGGGGTTCGGGTTCTGTCTTTATACTCCAGGGTAGAAGATGTGGATGCCGGACGGCAACACATCCGAACACTATTCGGAAATCCACCCCATGCGCCCTCTCGATCGAACGGACTGCGACATCGTCGCCCACTTGCAGAAGAATGCTCGGCTCTCGAACAAGGAGCTCGCCGCCGCCGTCGGCGTCGCGCCCTCGACGTGCCTCGAACGAGTGCGCCGGCTGAGCGACGACGGCGTACTGCGCGGCTACCACGCCGAGGTCGATCCCGCGGCCGTCGGCGTCGGGTTGCAGGCGCTCGTTGCGGTCCGGCTCGGGCAGCACTCGCAGCCCGTCGTCGAGGCGTTTCAGGCCCACGCGCTGGCGCTCCCCGAGGTCGTGCAGGCGTTCCACACGACGGGCGCGAACGACTTCCTCATCCACGTCGCCGTGCGCGACGCCGAGCACCTCCGCGACCTCGCGCTGACGGCGTTCACCGAGCGGCCGGAGGTCGTCCACATCGAGACGGCGCTGCTGTTTGCGCACCACCGCGCGCCCGGCCTCCCGCTCCTCCTCGACGCGGCGCCGTAGCGGGCGCGGCGGACCGCGTGGATAGGCCGGAACTGAGGGGGGCACGCCGTGTGCAAGCCGCCCCCTCGCCCCCCCATTCGCTATGGCCCTCCGCGTCTTCCTTCTCGCCGCACTCGTCCTCGCCCCGACCCTCGTTGCGGCGCAGGGGCTCACCGGTCGCGTCGTCGACGCCGTGACGCAGGAGGCGCTGCCGGGCGCGAACGTCGCCGTGCTCGGCCCCGACGACGAGGTGCTCGGCGGGACCGCGACCGACGCCGACGGCCGCTTCCGCATCCCGAGCCTCGCGGCGGGCACGGTCCGCGTGCGGGCGTCCTTCGTCGGCTACGACCCGCAGATTCGCACCGACGTCGTCGTGCAGTCGAGCCGGCCAACGTTCCTCCTCTTCGAGTTGCGGGAGGCGAGCCTCGGCGAGGTTGTCGTGCAGGCGGGGTTCTTCGACGACGCGCTCGACGCGCCGGTGTCGGTGCAGTCGCTCGGGCCGGAGGAGATCCGCCGGACGCCGGGCGGGCAGAACGACATCTCGCGCTCGCTCCTCGCGCTCCCCGGCGTCGCGAGCGGCGTCGACGTGCGGAACGACCTGCTCGTGCGCGGCGGCGGCCCGAGCGAGAACGCCTATTTCGTCGACGGCATCGAGATCCCGCAGATCAACCACTTCGCCACGCAGGGCGCCTCCGGCGGCGCGCTCGGCCTGCTCAACGTCGACTTCATCCGCGAGGCGACGTTCTACACCGGCGGCTTCCCCGTCCGCTACGGCGATGCGGCCTCGTCGGTGCTCGTCGTCGAGAACCGGCCGGGCAGCCCGGAACTCCTCGCGGGCGACTTCACGGTCGGCGCGACCGAGGCGGCGCTCTCGCTCGATGGGTCGTCGGGGCCGGACTTCAACTGGACGTTCTCGGGCCGACGCTCGTACCTCCAACTCCTGTTCCAGGCGCTCGGCCTCCCGATCCGCCCGGCGTACTGGGACTTCCAGAGCCGCGTCGAGTGGAGCCCGCGGCCGCAGGACCGGCTCGTTTACTTCGGGCTGTGGGCGATTGACGATTTCGACCTCGTCCCGCCCGACGACCCGGAGGACTTTGAGGGGATCGAGACGGCGTCGCGCGTGCTCGACAACGATCAGCGGAGCTACACGCAGGGCGTCTCGTGGCGGCGGCTCGTGCCCGGCGGATTTTTCACGACGGCCGTCAGCCGCTCGTGGCAGGACTTCGCCTTCGCGGACCGCGACGAGGACGGCGTCGCGCTCCTTTCGAACGACGCCGAGGAGGCCGCGTGGCGGCTCCGCACCGACGGCGACCTCCGCCTCAGCCACGCCTTCACGCTCGGCCTCGGCGGCGGCGCGTCGCGCGAGACGATCGGGACGGACTTTTTCCAGCGCGCCACGCCCGCCACGTCATTCGACGACGACCTCCGCTTCGCGACGGACCTCGGCCTGTGGAAAGGCTTCGGCTACGCCCAACTCACCGCCCGCACGTTTCGTGATCGTCTCGCCCTCACCGCCGGCCTCCGCGCCGACGCGACCGACTTCCTCGACCAGGCGGCGGTCCTCTCGCCCCGCCTCAGCGCGTCGCTCGCCGTAACGGAGCGCGTCGAAGTCGGGGCTTCCGTCGGGCGGTTCACGCAGTCGCCGGAGCTGATCGCGCTCGCCGTGCAACGCGACGGGGCGTACGTCAACCGAGGGCTCCGGTGGATCGACGTGGGCCAGGTCGTCGGCGGGCTCGCCGTGACGCCGCTTCCGAGCCTGCGGGTGTCGGTCGAAGGGTTTTTCAAAGCGTACAGCGACTACCCCGTCTCGGCGTCGGATCCGCGGATTTCGCTCGCGAACCTCGGCGGCGACTACGGCATCGTCGGGGCCGAGCCGCTCATTCCGGTGGGCGAGGGCCGCGCGTACGGCGTCGAACTCTCGGCGCAGAAGAAGCTGACGAAGCGGGTCTACGGGCTCGGCGCGTACACACTCGGCTGGAGCGAGTTCACGGGGGCCGACGGCGTCTTCCGCCCGAGCGCGTGGGACGTCCGCCACAACCTCTCGCTGACGGGCGGCGTCCGGCTCGGCAAGTGGGAGATCGGCTCGCGGCTCGTCGTGCAGTCGGGCCGGCCGTTCACGCCGTTCGATCTCGAAGCGTCGGAGGAGGAGTACGCCCTCTCGCGCCGTGGCGTGCCCGACCTCGACCGGCTCAACGCGGAGCGGACGCCGGGCTACGCGCGGTGGGACCTCCGCGTCGACCGCCGCTTCGGGCTCGGCCGCGCCGTCAACGCCGTCGTCTACCTCGACGTGCAGAACGTGCTCGACCGCGAGAACGTGTTCGGACTCGAATACACCGAGGACCCCGCCGAGCCCGACCGGCTCCGCGAGCAGACGAACGTCGGCCGCCTCCCCACGATCGGGTTCAGCGTCGAGTTCTAATCACCGGGCTCGTCTTCAATCGCGGTCATTCTCGGCCCGTCGGGTGCGTGGAGGGCGCCGAGCAGGGTCGCGCGGACCTCGGCGGGCGTGGTGCAGGCGCGGAGCGCGTCGGTGATGCCGGCGGGGTGGACGAGGCGGGCCGTCAGCGCGAGGAGTTCGAGCGCGTGCCGGGTCGGGAGCACGGCCGGGAGGGCGAGGGCGAGGACGACGTGGACCGGCCCGGACGTCTGCGGCAGCGCGATTCCGTCGCGGCTGATCCCGACGAAGAGGGCCACCTGCTCGACGTCTGCGGTGTGGGTGTGGTAGAGCACGATGCCCGGCGCGATTTCCGGGAGCGCGTCGGGCGCCGCCGGCACGAGTTCCCGCACGAGGTCGGCGCGCTGCCGGCGGTCGGCGAGGCCGGCGAGGACGCTGGCGAGCACGGCCTCGGCGGGGCCGGGCCGGAGGCCGAGCACGATGCGGTCGGGGCCGAGCCCGTCGAGGAAGGCGCGCTGGCCGATGGAGAGGGCGGCGGGGAGGAGCGCGCTGATGGGGACCTGCGCGGGATAGACGACGAGCAGGGGAAGCTCGGGGAAGCGCTGCGCGAGGAGGCGGGGGAGGCGGTCGAGCGAGGCCCGCCACGATACCGAGCCCTGCCGTGCGCTGAGGAGGACGAGTGCGTCGTCGGCAGCGAGGTGGGTTTCGAGGGCCGGGATGAGCCCTTTCCACGCGTCGAGCGCTGCGTCGCGGACGGGGACGGCGGGCGCGGTACGGTCGAGAGCGCGGCGTGTGGCGGCGCGGTACGGCTCGGGCGTGAGGAGGACGAGCGCGGCGCCGGAGCGGTGGGCGAGCTGCTTCACCACGCGGAGGGCGTCGGCGAAGCCGGGCTCGTGGTCGGCGAGGGGCGGAGCGGCGAGGACCACGCGGCCGATCGTGCCCGGTGGCCGGTCGCCTTTGGCGATGAGGAGCATGGCCGGGCTCTCGTGGAGCAGCCGGTCCGGGATGCTGCCGAACAGCAGCCGCTGCGCGCTCGCCGACCCGTCCCACCCCATCACGACTGTCGAGATCTGGGTCTCGGCCACGGCACGGGCGAGGCCGCGCGCCACGTTGTGGTCCACACGCACGAGCGGCGTAGCCGGAACGTCGGCTCCGGCGGCGTAGACGAGGGCGCGGCTGAGGAGCCGTTCGCCGCGCGCCACGTGGAGCGCCTGCTCGGCCCCGGCCGGGACCACGGTGAGCGGGTAGAGCGGCTCCGTCGAGCGGGCGTCGCGCACGAGCAGGGCCACGTCGAGGAGCCGTTCGACGGTCGTCGGATTCGCGAGCGAGACGAGGATACGCTGGCGCGGGGCGGCCGGCCCCGGCTGGGCCGCCTCGTCGAGCGCGAGCCGCCGCCCCGCCCGCTCCGTCATCCACGGCCCGACGAGGCCCGTCACGAGCACCATCGCAATGGCCCCGTTGAGCACGGCCTGCCCGAAGAGCCCGACCTCCATGCCGATGAGCACGGCGGCGAGCGTGGCTGCCGCCTGGGGCACCGTCAGCCCGAATATGATCCCTACCTCGGCAGCCGAGTAGCCGAAAAGCGGACGCATGAGCGCCGCCGCGCCGCCCTTCGTGAGGAGGATCGTCGCCACCATCGCGCCCGCCACGGCCCACGCCGTACCGCCGCTCGCGAACGCGCCGAGGTCCACGAGCATCCCCGTCGAGATGAGGAAGAACGGGATGAAGAGGGCGTTTCCCACGAACCCGATCCGGTTCATGAGCGGGCTGCTCTCGGGGATGAGCCGGTTGAGCGCGAGCCCCGCGAGGAACGCCCCGATGATGGGTTCCACGCCGACGATCTCGGCCCCGAGCGCGGCGACGAACACGGCGGCGAGGACGAACACGAACTCGGCCGTGCTCTCAGCGGCGAGCGTGCGGAGCGCCCACGCGCCGAGGCGGGGTAGGCCCCACCCCACGAGCGCGACGAGGCCGGCGAGCCCGGCGAGCATCGTCGCGAGGAAGCCCGGCCCGTCCTCGCCCCCGGCCATGCCCGCGATCACGGCGAGGATGAGGAGCGCGAGGGTGTCCGTCAGGATCGTCGCGCCGACGGCCGCCGTGACGGCGGGGCTCCGCGCGAGCCCGAGCCGCCGCGCCACGGGGTAGGCGAGGAGGGTATGGGAGGCGAACACGCTGCCGAGCAGGATCGCCGCCGGCCACCCGAATCCGAAGCCGATCCGCCCGAGCGCCGTCCCCACGAGCTGGGGGATCGCGAACGTCGCCACGCCGAAGCCGAGGCTCCGCCGCCGGTGCCGCCAGAACTCGCCGAGGTCGATCTCGAGCCCGGCGAGGAACATGATGTAGAGCAGGCCGACGGTGCCGAGGAGCACGATCGTGTCGTCGCGGGCGAGCACGTCGAGCCCGTGCGGCCCGAGGCCGACGCCGGCGAGGAGCAGCACGGCCGCGCTCGGCAGCCGGAGCCGCTCCAGGAGCGGGGCCGCGAGGAGGACGAGGAGGACGAGGGCGAAGACCGCGACGGGGTCGCGGAGAGGCAGCTCGAGGGCGAGCATGAGGCCGGCCAGGGCGCGGGGGGAGAGGGGGGAAAGAAAAGCGAGAAAGGAAGAGCAGAGAGTGAGGGAATAAAAGAAAGCGGGAGAGAGGAACGGGATCGGCGTCGCGTGCCGTTCTCCCGCCCTCGCCTCACATCACGCCGTGGGGGCGAGGCCTGTCGTGGGAGCGAAAGTAGGCCATGGGGCGCGGCGGACGCTTGGAAGGCATCGGGTGCGTTGTACACTTGGAGTGTGGGTGGCTAAGGCCTTTCATACTAAAACGTTGTATCGCCATGTGCTCCTTTCGATACGCCTTCTGTCTCGCCTTCGGACTCCTCGCTGTACCGGCCGTATTCGCCCAGGACTGTGACACTCCGCAAGCGGCTCCCGTCAGCACGTTCGACGCCGACGTGGACTGCTGGACCACGTTCAACGACGCCCGCGACTTCGTCTGGGTGGAGGAGGGAGGGAATCCCGGCGGCCACGTGGAGGCGCAGGACCGGGGGACGGGGGTGTTCTGGTACTGGCAGGCACCGGGGAAATTCCTCGGCGACAAGGGCGCTGCCTACGGGGATTCGCTCCGGTTCGACCTACGCCTCGCGCCTGCTGGTTCCGTGCGCAGCGAAGACGATGTCGTGCTCATCGCGGGCGACGGGACGACGCTGCGCTATCGCTTCTCTGAAGACGTGGTCCTCCCCCTGCCTGAGTGGCAGCGCTACGCCGTGCCGCTCTCGGCCGGGCCGTGGCTGCTCGACGGGACGGCGGCCACCACCGAGCAGATGCAGGCGGTGCTGGCCGACCTCGCCACCCTCCGCATCCGCGCCGAGTACCGTTTCGGCGCCGAGACGGGGTCGCTGGACAACGTGGCGCTGGGGACGGGCGGTGCGACCGGCGCGGAGAGCCCGTCGCCGGCGACGACCGTGGCGCTGGACCCGGCCTACCCGAACCCGTTCGCCCGGTCCACGGCGCTCGCGTTCGGCGTGGCCGAGCCCGGCCCGGTGCGGCTGAGCGTGTACGACGTGCTCGGGCGCGAGGTGGCCGTGCTCGTCGATGGCCGTCTGCCGGCAGGGCGCCACGAGGCCCGATTCGACGCGCGGGGTCTCGCGAGTGGGCTCTACGTCTACCGCCTCCAGACGGCCGGGACGACGCTCGCGCGGCGCGTGGTGCTCGCCCGCTAGCGCGGCGTCACGCCTCGTCGTGGGGGAGGGAGCCGCGGTGGGAGCGGAGGTAAGCGTAGGGCGTGGCGTGGAGGAAGTTCGAGACGCGGCCGGTGTAGACGTCGGCGTAGCGCTCGACCTGCCGGGCGAGGTGGCTCTTGTCGTTACCGGTGCGCATCATCAGGCCCCAGTTCGGGTTGTGGAGCGTGGCCGACGCCCGAGCGAGCGGGCCGATCTCCTCGTCGAGCGCGAGGAGCTTGGCGCGGTGCTTCGCCATGTCAGCCTCGATCTCGGCGGCGGAGCGCGCCTCGGCGGTGTAGCCGTTGCGGGTGCGCTGGAGCGCGAGCCGGTACGCCGAGTACTCGGCCTCCATCTGGACCTTCTTCTCCATCATCGCTGCGAGCCGCTCCTGCGTCGCCTCGAAGCTTTCGAGCGCGTCGAGCTCCTCTTCGAGCTCGCGGAGGATCAGCGCCGTCCGCCAGCGGAGTACGCTCTTCGAGATGTTCACGTCCGTGAAGAGGTGGTCGCCGACATAGAGCAGGTCCTCCCCCTTGAGCCCGAGGCTGGCCTCGACGAGCGCGGCGTTCCCGCCGACGTAGACGCGCCCGGGTTTGAGCGGGCCGTAGTGCTCGCGCAGCAGGCCGTCGTCGCTGACGATCTCGAAGGCCGGCATGCGCTGGGTGAAGAACGCCGGCTTGCGCGAGCCGACGATCGCGAGGTCGAAGAGGTCACGCCACGTCATGCCGTCGGGCAGGAACGGGTCGAAGGAGTACGCCAGCATCGGGGCGGCGAAGGCCCACTCGGAGTTCGTGATGAGGAGGATCTTCTTCCCCGACTCCTTCTGGTCGAGCAGCGTCAGCGGCGTCTCCTTGTCGAGCGCGACGAAGCGGGCAGGGTCCTCGATGATCTCGCCCTTGAGCCGGCCCTCCATGTGCGCCTCGTCGAGCGCGCCGCGGATGAGTTCGTACAGCTCCGAGTAGCTCAGCTTGGCCTCGATCACGTCGGCGTCGAGGAGGTCCACGAGCTGCATGTACATGCTCGCCTCGGAGAGCGAGAAGAGCGTGTTCATGAAGAGCCAGCGCGGCTCGGCGAGGTCCACGAGCGTCCGGGTGTAGACCTCGCGCATCGCGTGGTGCTCGAGCGGCTCCGTTCCGTGGAATGCCTTTTTGATGTAGCCGAAGCGGTTGGCCTTGACGACGTTGCCGAGCGCCTTGTCGATGATGAGCCCGCGCATCACGAGGTCGGGCTGGAACGTGAGCTCCTCGACGGGCCAGCCGCGCGCCAGCAGCCGCTCTTTGATGTAGCCGTACGCCCGCTCCTCCCACGCCCGCGCGTGGTAGTGGATGAGGGTGTAGTCCATGTCGTACCCGATCGCTTTGATCGAGCGGAGGTTGAGCGTGCGGTTGGTGTAGATGCCGCGGACGCGGTCGGAGGGGCTCATGCGGGCGTGGGTTGAGAGCGGAGGGAGGGAATATGCGCGGCGCAGGCTCCGGGTGCCAACCCCGCACGCGCCATTCACACAGCCGTAATCCCGCCGCGTGTCCGCGCCCGGTCGTAATCTCCGCCGTCGCCCCCGCCCCTTTCCCGACGCCCGATGCCCGACCCGACGTGGATCTCGCTCCTGCCCCCGCTCCTCGCCATCATTCTGGCGATCTGGACGCGGCAGGTCTACCTCTCGCTCGCCGCCGGCGTCTGGCTCGGGTGGACGGTGCTGAATGGGTGGAACCCGCTCGCCGGGCTCGGCGCGAGTATCGAAGCGCTCGTCGCCGTGCTCGGCGATGCGGGGAACGCGAAGGTCATCCTGTTCACGCTCGTCATCGGCGCGCTCATCGCCACCGTCGAGGCGTCGGGCGGCGTACGCGGGTTCGTGGCGTGGATCGAGCGGCGCGGGCTCGTGACAGGCGGGCGCGGCGCGCGCGTGCTCGCCTTCCTCGTCGGCGTCGTGATCTTCATCGAGTCGAACATCACGGTCCTCGTGGCCGGGGCCGTCGCCCGCCCACTCTTCGACCGGCACCGCCACAGCCGCGAGATGCTGGCCTACCTCATCGACTCGACGAGCGCGGCGATCTGCGTCCTCATCCCGCTGAATGCGTGGGGCGCATACGTCCTCGTCCTTCTCGCCGATCAGGGCGTCGAGGAACCGCTGCGGCTCTTCATCACCGCGATCCCGCAAAACCTCTACGCCCTCGCCGCCGTCTCGCTCGCCGCGTTCGTCGCCGTCACGGGCTGGGCGTGGGGCCCGATGCGCCGCGCCGAGCACCGCGCCGACGACGGCCTGCTCTTCGACGAGGGCGCCACGCCGATGCTGGACGAGGAGGCCCTCGTGCCCCCGCCGACGATGAAGATCGAGCCGCGCCCGCTCAACATGCTCCTCCCGCTCGGCGTGATGGTGGCGACGATGCCGCTCGGCCTCTGGATCACCGGCGGCGGCGACCTCCTCGCCGGCAGCGGCTCGACGAGCGTGCTCTGGGCCGTGCTCGCGGGGCTGGGGACGGCGTGGGTACTGATGCTCGCGCAGGGTGGGCTGGACGTGGACGAGTTGACGAAGACCGGGCTGCGCGGCGGCGGTGGGATGCTCGGGATGGCGCTCGTGCTCCTGCTCGCGCTCGCGCTCGGCGGCGTCGCGCGCGAGTTGGGGACGGGGCTCTACGTGGCGCAAGTCGTGGCGGGCCTGCTACCGCCGGCGGCGCTTTTGCCACTCGTCTTCCTCACGGGGGCGTTCATCGCGTTCTCCACCGGAACGAGCTGGGGGACATTCGCGATCATGATTCCGATTGCCGTCCCGGCGGCAGCGTCGCTCGGGCTCCCGGCCGCGCCGTTCCTCGCCGCCGCCCTCTCCGGCGGCATCTTCGGGGACCACGCCTCGCCCATCTCCGACACGACGATCGTCTCCAGCCTCGCCGCCGCGACGGACCACATTTCGCACGTCCGCACGCAGCTTCCGTACGCGCTCCTCGCCGCGTCGGTCGCCGTCATCGGGTTCGCGGCCATCGGCGCGGCGCTCTGAGGTCGGGGGCGGCGTTCTACCCTATTGTAGTACGCCCAGCGCCTTTAGGTTGGGGATACTCCCGTCCCTGCCAGGCGTGCCTCTCCGACTCATGGCCCTTCGCTACGCTCCGCTCCTCGCGCTGCTCGTCACCGCCGCCGTCGCGGCGCAACCCCTGCCCGACACGCTGCGCGCGCCGGCCGACGCCGACAGCATCGCGGTCTACGGCTGGACCGTGGACGCCGACGCCGACCGCCTCCTCGTCGGGGCCCGCGTGTGGCCGCCTCCGTACACCCCACCCCCGGAGGAGCCACGTGGGGCCGCCGAGAGGGCCGACCACCACGGCACCGTGTTCGTCTACCAGTTGCAGCCCGACGGGTCGTGGGCCATCGAGGGCCGCTTGCGGGCCGACTACATCAGCCGGGAGGATTGCTTCGGCTGGGCGATGGACCTTCGAGGCGATCTCGCCGTCATTGGGGCGGAATGCGAGTACAGCCAGGATGAGAATGGCGCGTTCCTAATCGGGGCTACGTACCTCTACCGGTACGACGGATCGGAATGGGTTCGGGAGGCTAAGCTGAGCATCCCCAACGCACCGGACGAGCAGCCCCACACGTACGCGTTCGGAGAGAGCGTCGCGGTGGGCGACGGGTTCGTCGTGGTGGGCGCCGGCAGCACGCGCCTCCCCTCGAATCCCGACGAAGACCACAGCAGTGGAGCGGCTTTCATCTTCGAGCAGGTGGACGGCGTATGGACCCGCACGGCGACACTCCGTAATGACGATGCGGACGTGCAGGTCAACGAGTATTTTGGGGGAGCCGTTGCCGTGTCGGGGAACAGCGTCCTCGTCGGCTCGCCCAGCAACGACGCGGCGGGGATGGACCGGAGCGGGGCGGTCTACGTGTTCGAGCGGACGGGAGGCGAGTGGACGCAAACGGCGAAGCTTACGGCCCCGTCGCCTTCTCCCGTAACCTACTTTGGGGCGCTGCTCGCGGCCGATGCCGAGGGCGCGGTCGTCGGCTCGTGGAGGACGGTCTATCCGGTAGAAAGGGGCGGCGCAGGATGGGAGGTCGAATCAGCATTGGTTGCAGCTATCCGTCCGAACGGTGTGGCGCGTGCTGGGGGGTACGCGCTCACGGTAGATGGGGACGTGACCAGCGAGCAGGGATATGACGCCTATCTCTTCGAGAGAGAAGGAGTGGTGTGGGAGGAAACGCGCCTTCCGACGGAATCCTACCTCGCATCACGGGACGAGATGGTGAGCCTCACGAGCACCCATGCGTTCATCGGCAGCCCGGAAGAGTCCAGCGGCGAAGTGCTCGTCTACGATCTCGGGCTGCTGACCGCCGGCGAGCCCGTGCCCACCGATGCGGCCGGCCTCACACTGACCGTCGCGCCAAACCCGATCCGGAGGAATGCGTCGGTTCGGTTCACGCTGCCGGAGGCGGGCTCGTCGCGGCTCGTCGTGTACGACGTGCTCGGGCGCGAGGTGCTCCGCCTCGTGGACGCGGCGGTTCCCGCAGGCTCACACGAAGCTCGGGTGGATGCAGGCGGTCTCGCCGCCGGTTCGTACCTCGTGCGGCTCGACACCGACAGCGGCGTCGAGACGCGGCTCGTTACGGTCGTCCGCTGAGCGGGGCGCACGGAAAGGCAGCGGCGACCATTCTCGCGTTGCGGATGTGGGGCCGGATGCCTATCGTGGGGGACCCTCCACCCGCGCCTCTCCTGATGCTCTCGTCTCCCAACACGTTCCCCGAGGACGCCCTCATCGACCTCACCCTACTCGCCCTCGTGATCGCGCACGGGGCCGACGCCGACCTCGACCCGCGCGAAGTGGACACGCTCTCGGATCGGTTGCATGGCCTCGCGCCTCATCTCAGCGGCGACGAGGTCATCCGCATCGTGAAAGAGGGGGCGAAGGTCTACCTCGACACGCGCGTGGAAGGGGCAGAAACCGTCGTCCACCGCCTCGCCGGTGCGCTCAGCCCGGAAGACCGGGCACGGGCCTACGAGACGCTCAGGGCCGTGGCGGAGGCGGATCACACCGTCCACCCGATGGAGTCCACCCTCCTGCGGCACGTGGCCGCCGCGTGGAGGCTCAACCGCGACTGACGCGGGAGCCGTCGGTAGACGCTGCGCCGAACGTCAGTTGCAGCGCGGGCGCGTCGGGCCTGTCGGGAGGCCGGAGTCGTCGCCGCAGATGATCCCCTCGGGGAAGTCTTCGCCGTCGTCGATGGCGAGGAAGGCGAGGGGCGCGGCGACGAGCGTGAGCCACCACGGCGTGCTGGCCGTTGCGATGGGCGGCAGCGGGGCGGGCACGTCCGTCGGGACGCCGCCGGGGAAGCCGCCGGTTACGGGCGGCGTGCTGCGCAACGGCGGGAGCCCGGCGATAGGCGGCAGCGCCGTCGGCGGTGCCGCGATAGGCGGCGCGGCGGGACCGCGCGGGCCGGGCTGGTAGGGCCCGGTGCCGGTGATCGGCGAGGGCGGGACGTAGCCGGAGTACTGGTCCTTGCCACAACAGCAGCAGCAGTTGTTCGTCCGGACCGTCACGCGGACGCGGACGTTGCCGCTCGGGTCGACCTCGCGCCGCTCGACCACCGGCTGCTCGTTGTACATCGTGCTGTCGCACGGCATCGGCCGGACATCCACTTCGACGTCGACGCCGGGGCGCTCGGTGTCCTGCGCGATGCCGTCGCGGTCGCAGCCGATGACGCCGACGAGGAAGGAGAACAGGAGGAACGACGCGATCGCACCGGCGGCGAAATGGCGAACTCTCGTGCTTCTATACAGGGGGCGGGGATAGGAACTCATCGGGGACCTCGCGAGATGGCGAGCAACAGGAAGGGGTGGCCCATATGATTAGTCAGGCCGTGGGGCGGAGCAGAGGGGAAGGACCGTGGGGCCATAAACGCTCTCGGTTATTCCTCGGGTGCCTTCATCCGGACAACGAGCCTCTGGAGGAGACCGGCGTCGTCAGGGAGGAGGCCGGCGGCGGGGAGGCGAGCGACGAGTTCGGCCCACCGCACGTCTTGTGCGTAGGCGCGAGCGAGGTAGGGCAACGCCTCCTCAACACGTCCTATACTCGCAAGGGTAATGCCCACCCAGAACGGGGCTTCTCCGTTCGTGGTTTCGTCACGTACGAGTTCCATCGCGGCCGCGTAACTGGCCATCGCGGCCTCGATGTCGCCCTGGGTGACGTGCTCGTCGCCGGCGTTGAGGTGCTGGTACGCGCGTTGGAGTCCGACGAGCCGCCGGAGCTCCGCGATCGGCTCGGGGTGGTCCTCGATGCGGAGGTCGAACACCCGGTCGAGCCACGGCTTGCCGGTCGATTCGGCGCGGACGACGACGAGCGCGGCGGACTGCTTCCCGCGGATGTCGCCGCCCTCGGCCTGCGCGGCTTCGAGCGCGGCGAGGAGGCGCTCGGCGAGGTCGCCCTCCGAGCGCTCGTAGGCCTCGGCCATCGCGTCCCACACCGTCGCGTTCTCCATCATGTTCGCCTGCACCGAGTAGCCATCGCCGGTGCGGTGGCCCGCCGCCGCGATGGCGTTGCTGCCGGTGTGGACAGCGACGTTGCCGTCCGCGTCTACGAACGCGACTTGCCGGACGGCCTCGCCCTCGTCCGTCGAGGTCAGCGCGTCAAGGGCCTGCTGCGCGCTCCGGCCCATCCGCATCAACTCCAGCCCGAGTGGGCCGTACGCCGGCTCCACGAACGACTGCGTGGCGACGGCTCCGACGCCGGCCTCGGCCCATGGAACGATGCTTCCGACCGAGAACCAGTGCGACTGCACGGCGACGCCGAGTTGCCCCGTCGCCGCGTCACGGGCGACGATGGAGTACGTCGCGACGGGCCGGCGGGGCGTGTCTGCCGGCACCGCCGGCTGCGCGAGAGCGGGAACCGTGCACAGCAACGCGAGGGCGGTGACGAGGGAGCGCATGAATGAGCACGGGGGGAGTACCATGGGGGAGTGCAAGGTAAGGAACGTGTCTCAATCCGAGACGGCTAACCTATCTCTTCGCCTTTTAGATCCATCGTTATGAAAGTCGCTCTCGTCCAGCAGCGCGCCACCTTCGGTCGTGAAGCTAACACAAACAAAGGTTTAGAGTCTGTTCGTCGTGCTGCGGCCGACGGAGCCGATCTGGTGTGCTTCGCCGAGCTCGCGTTCGAGCCCTTTTATCCGCAGCGTCGAGCTACACCGGGAGCGCTCGCCCTCGCCGAGCCCATCCCCGGCCCGACGATCGAAGCGTTCGCCGCCCTCGCGAAGGAGCTCGGCGTCGTCCTCGTCCTCAACCTGTTCGAGCGCGTTGACATGCCCGATGGGACGAGCCGGACGTTCGACGCCTCGCCGGTGATCGACGCGGACGGGACCCTCCTCGGTGTGACGCGGATGATCCACATCACCGATTACGACGGCTTCCACGAGCAGGGCTACTACACCCCCGGCGATCGCGGCGTGCCGGTCTACGACACCGCCGTCGGCCGCGTCGGCGTGGCGATCTGTTACGACCGGCACTACCCCGAGGTGATGCGGGCGCTTACGCTCGGCGGGGCCGACCTCGTCGTGGTGCCGCAGGCGGGGGCGGTGGGGGAGTGGCCCGAGGGGCTTTACGAAGCGGAGATGCGCGTGGCCGCATTCCAGAACGGCTACTTCACGGCGCTCTGCAACCGCGTCGGGCCGGAGGAGCGGCTGACGTTCGCCGGCGAATCGTTCGTGTGTAACCCGGCCGGAGAGGTGATCGCGCGGGCGGGGACGGGGACCGAGGAGATCCTCTATGCCGACCTCAACCTAGCCGAGGTGGAGCGCTCCCACGCACGGCGGCTCTTCCTGCGCGACCGGCGGCCGGAGCTCTATGCCGGCTGGCTGGCCGGATAGCTGGCGGGGCCCTGTGATATCGGGATGATATCGGTCAGAACGAGGAATCCGCGGGGCGACCGCGCCGTTAGAGCGCCTCCCCTCTGACCGCCTCCCGTCCCCTCTGTATGCCCCGCTTCTTTCCGACGCTCCTCGCGCTGCTGCTCCTCGTCACGGCAGGGTGTGAGCTGGAGCACGCTGATGACCGCTCCCCCTCTGATACCGTAGCGACCCGTCCGGACACGACGGGATTGGCGCTAGCCCTCGCAGAAACGCGCCGCGCCCAGATCGGCCCGGCCCGCGAGCCGCTCGATCTCCGCTTCCCGACGGGGAACGACGCGCTCTTCCGCGACAAAAGTGCCTTCTACGCCGCGCTCGATCTGGACGAGATCCCGGGCCTCCGCGAGTACGGGTGGGAAGGCGGGCAGTACGGTTACGTCCGCAACCCGGCGAAGGGCTCGCGCGGGATGATCTTCGCCCGCCCCCACGAAGGCCTCGACATCAAGCCCCTCTACTTCGACGCGCGCGGCGAGCCCGCCGACACTGTTCGCGCAATCTCCGACGGGCGCGTCGTCTACGCCAACCGGGGGCGTAGCAACTCGTCATACGGGCAGTACGTCGTCGTCGAGCACACGTGGGACGGCGCGCCGGTGTACAGCCTCTACGCACACCTCGAACGAGTAGATGTGAGCCCGGCAGACTCGGTCGCGGCCGGTGCTCCGCTCGGGCGGTTGGGCTACACCGGGCGCGGCACGGCCCGCCACCGGGCGCACGTCCACCTCGAGGTCAACCTCCTCCTCAACGCGCACTTCCAGCCCTTCTTCAACGCATTCTACGGGAGCCGGAACACGCACGGGATCTACTTCGGCCGCAACCTCGCCGGGCTCGATGTGGAGGCGCTCTACCGCGTGCATGGCCTCAATCCGGAGTTCTCGTTTCTGGAGTTTGTTCGGAGCCGGCCCCTTGCCTACCGCATCGCGATCCCGGGCGAATACCCGCTCGACCTCCTCGCCCGCTACCCGTGGCTGACCGAGGGCTCGGCGGAACCGGACAGCAGCGGGGCGTGGGTCGTCGGGTTCACCCAGGAGGGCGTGCCCGTCGAGGTCAGCCGGCAGAAGGAGGCGGTCGATGCGCCGGAGGTGGTGTGGGTGGCGGATCGGATCGAGCGCGGCCGGCTCGGGACGAACGGCATCTTGGCGCGCGGCGACAGCACGTACCACCTCACGCGCGACGGGAAGGCGGCCGCGGCTCTCCTCGCCACGAGCGAGCGCGGTGTCCCTCCGTGGTTCTAGTCGTGACGCCAGTCGTGACGGCGTCCGTGAGCGGGCTTCTGGACGTCGGGCGAGACGGAGGCTTTTGCTCCTCCCGTGGGACGCGGGCGGTAGGGTTCACTTGTCCCAACATGGAACGCTAGCGAGGCGCCGAGCCTCCCTAGAGTGGGGGCGCCGCTCGTGGAATGTTCTTCGCAGGAGAGAGACGCGAACCCTACGCTTTCCCCTCCGCCCCTAACTCCCTCCTTCCCGGTGGGCCGACCTCCCCTCTTTGCAGGATTCAGGCGTGTCCGCTGCTTCTATCATTCGGCCTTATCTGCGCTTCACATACGGACTTGGATGACAGGGGCGTGCGCCAAAGGTGACTCCTCATAAACTCTTTCCGTCGGGTAGCGCCAATCGCCTCGGGGAATTATCCTCTGTAGCAGACCGTGCGTGTCGTCGGAGGGTGGGAAGCCGTAGTAGCTGGAAAGCGGTCCGGGCGGGCGCGAGGTAGTCTTACGTGGGCTTTGTATCTACAACCATATCGAGAACCATGATGATGCTGTCTCGCTACTCCTGCTTCTTGGCACTGCTCATGCTCGGCGCGGGGTTGGCCGCGCCCGCGACTGCCGGCGGTCCTAGTTGTCCCGATGGGACTTCCCTCCTCGCGAAGTTCGAGTGGAACGGCTCTCGGTACGTGTTCGAGAAGCCTTCGGGGAACCAGCACATCGTAACCCTCTCCGGGAGCGCCCGCTCGGCGACGTGGTCGTCCCAGGCAGACGTGAGCGCCATCGTGTTGAAGGGCGCTCGGGATAGCGAGGTGATCGCGACCACGAACCCGCGCGCCGGCTCGTTTACGAACGCGAACCTCGAAACCCCGTCCGGGCAGACGGCGGATATCTCGAACGTCCAGTTCTGTGCGGGATCAACGCCGCCCCCGCCTCCGCCCCCGCCGGGTGGTGACTGCGTCGAGTGCGGGTTCGGCGCCGACGACGCCAACAAGGTCTCGGAGCTGACGCTGGAGTACAGCGGCGCCGCCGGCGTCGTCCGCGTCTACAACAACGACAAAGTGCGCTCGAGCGACCTGCTCTTCGAGGGCTACCTCAGCCCCGGCGACACCTTCACGATTGCGGCGTCGACGATCGGGAAGGACGAGTTCTCGTCGAAGGTCGGCTTCTACCGCGGCGGGACGAGCGACGGCCACAAGATCGCCGAGATCCACACGTCGTGCTCGTCGCCGGTGGGCTTCGGGACGACGGAGGCGAACCAGCCGAAGGGGGAGGACCCCAACGGCGTCGTGGACTTCACCGTGCTCAGCGGGAAGGACGGCGACGGCAACGACCTCTGCGACATCCCGCCCCCGCCGCCCCCGCCGCCGGGCGGTGACTGCGTCGAGTGCGGGTTCGGCGAGGACGACGGCGAGAAGGCCGCGCTGCTGGTGCTCGACTACTCCGGCGACGCCGGCGTCGTGACCGTCTACCGCAGCAACAAGGTCGAGGCAGACGAGCTCCTCTTCAGCGGGTACCTCGAGCCCGGCGACACCTTCACGATCGACGCCGCCACGCTCGGCGAGGACGACCTCGGCTCGAAGGTGGGTTTCTACCTCGACGGCGCGTTCATCGCCGAGATCCACACGAGCTGCTCCGACGTGCTCGGGATCGGGACGACGGAGGCGAACCAGGAGAAAGGGAAGGACCCCAACGGCGTGGTGGACTTCACCGTCGTAAGCGGGCGCGACAAGAACGGCGATGAGTACTGCGACATCCCGCCGCCCCCGCCCCCGCCCCCGCCGGGTGAAGACTGCGTCGAGTGTGGGTTCGGCGAAAACGACGCCAACCGGATTGGCGAGCTCACGCTGCGCTACCTCGGGCCGGACGCGTACGTCACCGTCTACGACCACAAGGTCAGCAACGGCGACATCCTCTTCGAGGGTCAGCTGGTGACGGGCCAGATCTTCACCGTCTTCGCTTCGACGATCGGGGAGGATCGGATCGGTCCGAAGATTCTGCTCTTCGCCGGTGGCGTCCAACTCGCCGAGATCCACACGAGCTGCTCCGCCCCCATCACAGCCGGGCTCACCGAGCAGACGCAGCCGAAGGCGAAGGACCCCAACGGCGTAGCCGACTTCGAGATCGTAGGCGGGCGCGACAGCCGGGGCAAAGAGCTCTGCGGGAGCGACATCTGCGCAGTCGATGAGGGCCCGCCGCAGATCCGCTACTCCTTCGAGAGCGATCGCTTTATCGTGATCGACATCACCGACGACACCGGCATCGCCACGATCGACATCGAGCTCGAAGATACCCGTGGCAACCCGATGGTGAACCTCGAGCTCGTCGAGAGCAACTTCACGCCGGGTGCGATGACGGCGACGTTCCGCTACCGCCTCATCAACTTCACGCAGAACACGTTCGTCCGCGTCGTCGCCACCGACCTCTGCGATCAGCGGCAGTGCCCGGACACG